>NZ_JBAKHL010000073.1:0-31662 GCF_036902715.1 Micromonospora sp. CPCC 205546 | reverse complement strand
CGCAGGTGGTGGTGGCGGATGTGCGGTGGGATCGGTTTGTGGCGTCGTTCACGGCGTTGCGGCCGTCTCGTCTGTTCACCGAAATCCCCGAGGCACAGCCCGGGCAGGACGAGGACGCCCCGAAGCGCGAGGACCGCGGCGCGGCGACGGCACTGCGCGAGCGGCTCGCCGCCGCCTCCGGGCCGGAGCGCGACCGCATCCTGCTCGACCTGGTACGCGGCACCGCCGCGGCGGTGCTCGGGCACGCCACGCCGAGCGGCATCCGACCCGGCCGTGGCTTCCTCGAACTGGGCTTCGACTCGCTGACCGCCGTCGAGCTGCGCAACCGGCTGACCGCCGAGACGGGCATCGGGCTGCCCGCCACCCTCGTCTTCGACCATCCCACCCCGAACGCGCTCGCGGCCCACCTGCGGGCCGAGCTGGCGCCCGAGCAGCCGGCACTGCCGATCGTGGCCGAGATCGAGCGTCTCGACCAGCTGCTCGGCGGGCTGCCGGGCGACCAGGTCGACGACGCGGTCATCGGCCGGCTGGAGGACCTGCTGGCCAGGTGGCGGGGACGACCGGCCGCCACCGCACCGGCGCCGGCCGCCGGCGAGGAGTTGGCGTCGGCGAGCAGGGAGGAGCTCTTCGACATCATCCAGCGCGAGTTCGGCAAGTCCTGACCGGATCCTGCCCGGCAGCACCGGGCAGGACCGGCGGTAAGGGACACCCGACGGCACCGGACGCCTGGCCGGCGCCGTAGTGCCGGCACGGCTGCCTAGGGGTCCGCGTCGCCCGTCTAGGGGTGTGCCTGCGTGGACCCGGCTCCGTAGGGTCGGATCCGGTCAGGCCGTCTCGCCCTGCCCACCGGCGGCGAACGGTACGGATGCGGGTGCGTGCGGTGCCCCGGATGGACGGGAGGTCCGCATGGCCGGATCCGGCATGCCTCAGTTGCTCGCCATCAGTGACCTGCACGTGGTCCACGCGGAAAACAAGGCCATCGTGGAACGGCTACGGCCGGAACGCGACGACGACTGGCTCCTCGTCGCCGGTGACGTCGGGGAGTTCGTCGGCGACATCGAGTGGGCGCTGGGACTGCTCAGCCGCCGGTTCGTCAAGGTGATCTGGGCGCCCGGCAACCACGAGCTCTGGACGCCCCGCGAGGACCCGATCCAGCTGCGGGGAGAGGCGCGCTACCAGCACCTGGTGCAACTGTGCCGGGGTCTCGGGGTGGTCACCCCGGAGGACCCGTACCCCGTCTGGGACCCGCAGGGCGACGACCCGGTCCTGATCGCGCCGCTGTTCGTGCTCTACGACTACAGCTTCCGGCCGGCGGGGACGTACACGAAGGAGCAGGCCCTGGCGCGGGCGCACGAGGTCGGCGTCGTCTGCACCGACGAGATCCTGCTGCATCCGGACCCGTACCCGACGCGGGACGCCTGGTGCCGGGCGCGGCTGGCCCTGACCGAGCGGCGGCTGGCCGCGGAACGCAACGGGCTGCCCACCGTCCTGGTCAACCACTTCCCGCTCGTGCGCGAGCCCACCCGGATCCTGCGGTACCCGGAGTTCGCCCAGTGGTGCGGCACCGAGGCCACCGCGGACTGGCACGTCCGCTTCGACGCCCGCGTCGCCGTCTACGGCCACCTGCACATCCCGCGCACCACCTGGTACGACGGGGTCCGGTTCGAAGAGGTCTCGGTGGGCTACCCGCGGGAGTGGCGCCGCCGCTCGACGCCTCCGGGGCGGCTGCGCCGGATCCTGCCGGCGAGCGCCGGACAGCCCGCCTGAGCGGCCGTCGCGACGCTGGTCACCGCCGCCCGTGGGACCTGGCGCGACGGTCCTCGCGGGCCGGCCGATCAGGGGTTCTCTAGGGGTTGGGCGCGCGATGGGCGCTCAGTAGCGTCCAGTCACGGTGGCGGGCATGTGTCGGCGGGACGGTCCGGCGTGGCGGGCGCCTGAGCAGGCACGACAACCGGAATCAGGAACAGGTGTCGGGTTCGTGGGCCGAACGGCCATGTCTCCACCCACCTGTGCACGAAGCCGGCCCGTCGGCGGTGGTGTGGTCAACGAATCGGCAGATTCCGATCGATAGCAAGCTCTGGGCGGGTGGGTCATGGCGGACGAAGACAAGCTCCTCGAACACCTGAAGTGGGTGACCTCCGAGCTCCGCCTGGCGCGCCGTCGCCTGACCGAGCTGGAGAACGAGGACGCCGAGCCGATCGCGATCGTCGGCATGGCCTGCCGCTTCCCCGGCGGGGTCGCCTCGCCGGAGGACCTCTGGGACCTCGTCGCGGGCGGCGTGGACGCCACCGGCACGTTCCCCGAGGACCGGGGCTGGGACCTCGACGGGCTCTACGACCCCGACCCCGATCACCCCGGCACGACCTACAGCAACCGGGGCGGCTTCCTGCGCGACGCCGGCCTGTTCGACCCGACCCTGTTCGGGATCTCGCCGCGCGAGGCGCTGGCCATGGACCCGCAGCAGCGGCTCCTGCTCGAGGTGACCTGGGAGGTCTTCGAGCGCGCCGGCATCGACGCCGCGTCGGTGCGGGGCAGCCGTACCGGGGTGTTCGTCGGCACCGCGGGGCAGGACTACACGTCCGTGCTGCGGCAACTACCCGAGGGCACGGAGGGCTACGTCCTCACCGGCACCGCCGCGAGCGTCATGTCCGGCCGGCTGGCGTACTCCTTCGGGCTGGAGGGCCCGGCCGTCACGATCGACACCGCCTGCTCCTCGTCGCTGGTCGCCCTGCACCTCGCCGGCCAGGCCCTGCGCGACGGCGAGTGCTCCCTCGCCGTGGCCGGTGGCGTGACCGTGCTGGCCACGCCCGGCGCCTTCGTCGAGTTCTCCCGCCAGCGGGGGCTCGCCTCCGACGGCCGGTGCAAGGCGTTCTCCGCCGACGCCGACGGGACCGGCTGGTCCGAGGGCGTCGCCATGCTGCTCGTCGAGAAGCTCTCCGACGCCCGCCGCAACGGCCACCCCGTCCTGGCGGTGATCCGGGGCAGCGCCGTGAACCAGGACGGCGCGAGCAGCGGCCTGACCGCCCCCAACGGTCCCTCGCAGCAGCGGGTCATCCGGCAGGCGCTGGAGAACGCCCGGCTCAGCCCGTCCGACGTGGACGTCGTCGAGGCGCACGGCACGGGCACCCGGCTCGGCGACCCGATCGAGGCGCAGGCGCTGCTGGCCACGTACGGTCAGGGACGGTCCGCCGACCGGCCGCTGTGGTTGGGTTCGCTGAAGTCGAACATCGGCCACCCGCAGGCGGCGGCCGGCGCCGGCGGCGTCATCAAGATGGTGATGGCGATGCGGCACGGCGTGCTGCCGCCCACCCTGCACGTGGACCGGCCGTCCCCGCACGTCGACTGGTCGACGGGGGCGGTGTCCCTGCTCGACGAGGCGCGCCCGTGGGCGGGCGGCGAGCACGTCCGCAGGGCCGGCGTCTCGTCGTTCGGCATGAGCGGCACGAACGCCCACCTGATCCTGGAGCAGGCGCCGGCTGCCGACGCGGCCGACGACGAGGCCACCCCGTCGCCTCGTCGCCTCGTCGCGCCGGTGCTGCTCTCCGCGGCGCAGCCGGCCGCGCTGTCGGCGCAGGCCGACCGGTGGGCCCGCTGGCTGGGCGACGACGAGGAGCCGCGTCCGCTCGACGTGGCCTGGTCGTCGGTGGCGTCCCGCTCGACGCTCGACCGGCGCGCGGTGGTGCTCGCCGAGGACCGCGCCGGCCTGCGGGCGGGCCTGGCGGCGCTGGCGGCGGGGGAGTCGTCGGGCACGGTGGTCACGGGCCAGGCCGGGGACCGGGGTCCGCTGGCGGTGCTCTTCTCCGGTCAGGGCGCGCAGCGCGCCGGCATGGGCCGGGAGCTGTACGGCGAGTTCCCCGTCTTCGCCGCCGCCCTCGACGAGGCGTGCGGGCACCTGGACCGGGTGCTGCCGCGCCCGCTCAAGGAGGTGCTGTTCGCGCCCGAGGGCTCCGCCGAGGCGGAGCTGCTGGACCAGACCGTGTTCACCCAGGCCGGCCTGTTCGCCGTCGAGGTGGCGCTGTTCCGCCTGGTCGAGTCGTTCGGGATCGTGCCGGACTTCGTGGGCGGGCACTCGATCGGCGAGATCGCCGCCGCGCACGTCGCGGGGGTGCTGTCCCTGCAGGACGCCTGCCTGCTGGTGGCGGCGCGGGGCCGGCTGATGCAGTCGCTGCCGGCCGGCGGCGGGATGCTGGCCGTCGCGGCCGACGAGGCGGCGGTGGTGGAGTCGATCGCCGGGCTGACCGACCGGGTCGGCGTCGCGGCGGTGAACGGCCCGACCTCGGTCGTGCTCTCCGGCGCCGTCGAGGCACTGGACGAGGTGGAGCGGGTCTGGCGGGACCGGGGTGCGCGTACCCGCCGGTTGACCGTGAGCCACGCGTTCCACAGCCCGTTGATGGAGCCGGTGCTGGAGCGCTTCCGCGGCATCGTGGAGCGGTTGAGTTTCGCCGCGCCCGCGCTGCCGATCGTGTCGAACGTGACCGGGGCGCTCGCCGACGCCGACGAGATCCGCACGCCCGAGTACTGGGTGCGGCACGTGCGCGAGGCGGTGCGCTTCGCCGACGGGGTCACGGCGCTGCGCGACGTCGGGGTGGACACGTTCCTGGAGATCGGGCCGCAGAGCGTCCTGACCGCGATGACGGTCGACGTGCTGCCCGACGGGGACGCCCTGGCCGTGGCCGCGCAGCGTCGGGACCGGCCGGAGACGCAGGCGCTGCTGCACGCCCTCGCCGAGCTGCACGTGCACGGCGTGCCGGTGACCTGGACGCAGTGGTTCGCCGACACCGGCGCGCGTCGGGTCGACCTGCCCACGTACGCCTTCCAGCGGGAGCGGTTCTGGCCCGAGGTGCTGCCGTGGCGGGTCGGCGACGTGTCGGGCGCCGGCCTCGGCGTGGCGGGGCACCCGCTGCTCGGTGCGGCGGTGCGCCTCGCCGGCGACGACGAGGTCGTGCTGACCGGCCGGCTGTCGACGTCGACGCACCCGTGGCTGGCCGACCACGTGGTCGGCGGCGCCGTGGTGGTGCCGGGCACCGCGCTCGTCGAGCTGGCGGTGCGCGCCGGCGACGAGGTGGGCGCGTCGCGCGTACGGGAGCTGACCGTCGCGACGCCGCTGACGCTGCCCGAGTCCGGAGCCGTACGGGTGCAGGTGCGCGTCGGCGCGGCCGACGACTCCGCCGTCCGCTCGGTGTCCGTGTACGCCCAGCCGGAGGACGACGACACCGAGTGGATGCGGCACGCCGACGGTGTGCTCGAACCGGTGTCGGCCGACGAGCCGGGGCTCGGCGCGTGGCCGCCGGCGGGCGCCACCGAGGTGGACCTGACCGGGTGGTATCCGGCCCTGGCGGAGCACGGCCTGTCGTACGGGCCGGTGTTCCAGGGCGTGCGGCGTGCCTGGACGGCCGACGGCGAGGCGTACGCCGAGGTGGCGCTGCCGGACGGGGCGGCCGGGGAGGCCACCGCGTTCGGGGTGCACCCGGCGCTGCTGGACGCCGCGCTGCACCCGGTGGCGCTGCTGCTGGCGGCGGAGCCGGCGGGCGGGCCACGGGTGCCGTTCGCGTTCGAGGGCGTGCAGGTGCACGCCTCGGGAGCCAGGACGCTGCGGGTGCGGCTGACCCGCGACGGGTCCGGGGTGCGGCTGGTCGCCTGCGACGGCGCGGGTGCGCCGGTGGTGTCGGTGGACTCCCTGGTGCTGCGGGAGATGAGCGCGACGGCGACCCGGGGCGCCGCCGCCCGGTCGCTGTACGAGGTGACCTGGCAGGCCGACGAGATCGTCGGCGTCGACGACCTTGCGGGGTGGGCGGCGCTGGGGCGGCCGGCGGCGCAGGCGCTGCCGGAGGTACCGGTCTTCGCGGACGTGGCGGCCCTGGCGGCGGGCGGGGCGACCGCCCGGCGGGTGCTGCTGGCGGTGCCGGCCGGCGACGCCGACGCCGCCGTGCCGCGGGCCGTGCGGACGGTCACCAACGACGTGCTGGACGTGCTGCGGTCCTGGCTCGCCGCCGAGGCGCTGGCGGATACGAAGCTCGTGGTGGTGACCCGCGGCGCGGTGGCCGCCGCGGACGACGACCGGGTCACCGACCTGGCAGCCGCGGCGGTCTGGGGCCTGCTGCGCTCGGCGCAGTCGGAGCACCCCGGGCGGATCGTCCTCGCCGACGTCGAGGGCGAGCTGACCCCCGCGATCCTCGCCGTGCTGGCCGGGGCGGCGGTCGACCCGTCGGTCTCCGGCGGTCAGCTCGCGGTGCGCGGCGAGCGGACCCTCGTGCCGAGGCTGACGCGGCCGGCGGGCGACGAGCTGACGCCCCCGTCGGGGCCGTGGCACCTGGCCGCCGTGGCTCCCGGCACCCTGGACGGCATCGGCATGGTGCCCACCGCGGCCGTCGCGCTGGACGCGGGGCAGGTGCGCATCGCCGTGCGCGCGGCGGGGGTGAACTTCCGTGACGTGCTGATCGGCCTGGGCATGTACCCGGATCCGGCGGCGGTGATGGGCAGCGAGGGCGCGGGCGTCGTGGTCGAGGTCGGTCCCGGCGTGACCGACCTGGCGCCCGGCGACCGCGTGATGGGCATGTTCGAACTCGGGTTCGGCCCGCAGGCGGTCGCCCACCGGGAGCGCATCGCCAGGATGCCCGCCGGCTGGTCCTTCACCCAGGCGGCGTCCGTCCCCCTGGTCTTCCTGACCGCGTACTACGCGCTGCGTGACCTGGCCGGGCTGCGGGCCGGTGAGTCGGTGCTGATCCACAACGGTGCGGGTGGGGTGGGCATGGCGGCCATCCAGCTCGCCCACCACCTCGGCGCGACGGTGTACGCCACCGCGAGCCCCGGCAAGTGGGGTGTGTTGCGGGGTCTGGGGGTTGCCGAGGAGCGGATCGCGTCGTCGCGTACGACCGAGTTCGAGCAGGTCTTCGGCGCGGCCGCGGGTGGTGCCGGGGTGGACGTGGTGCTGGACGCGCTGGCGGGTGAGTTCGTCGACGCGTCGTTGCGGCTGCTGCCGCGCGGTGGCCGGTTCGTGGAGATGGGCAAGGCCGACCTGCGTGACCCGGAGGCGGTCGCCGCCGGGCACCCGGGCGTGACGTACCGCGCGTTCGACCTCAACGAGGCGGGCAGCACCCGCATCGGCGAGATGCTGGCCGAGATCCTCGACCTGTTCGCGCGGGGCGCGCTGCGTCCGCTGCCCGTGCGGGCGTGGGACGTGCGCCAGGCCCGGCAGGCGCTGCGGCACGTCAGCCAGGCCCGCCACGTCGGCAAGGTCGTCCTGCGCATCCCCGCGCCCGTGGACCCCGAGGGCACCGTGCTGGTCACCGGCGCGGCCGGGACCCTGGCCGGCGTACTCGCGCGGCACCTGGTCGCCACCGGCCAGGCCCGCCACCTGCTGCTGGCCTCCCGCCGCGAAGCCGGCCGGCCGGGTGACGACGACTACGCCGCCCTGGTCCGGGAGTTGACCGACGCGGGCGCCACCGTCACCGCCGTGGCGGTCGACGTCAGCGACCCCGCGCAGCTCACCGCGCTGATCGCCGGGATCGACCCAGCGCACCCGCTGACCGCGGTGGTGCACACCGCCGGGGTGATCGCCGACGCGACCATCGGCTCGCTCGACGAGTCCGCCCTGCGTACGGTGATGGCGCCGAAGGTGGACGCCGGCTGGGCGCTGCACGAGGCGACCGCGCACCTGGACCTGTCCGCGTTCGTGCTGTTCTCCTCGGTGGCGGCCACCCTCGGCTCCCCGGGGCAGGGCAACTACGCCGCCGCCAACGCGTTCCTCGACGCCCTCGCCCGGCACCGCCGCGAGCAGGGCCTGCCGGCCACCAGCATCGCCTGGGGCATGTGGGCCACCGCCAGCACGATGACCGCCCACCTCGACGGCGACGACCAGCAGCGGCTGCGGCGGGTCGGGATGAGCCGCCTCTCCCCGGCCGAGGGCGCCGAACTCTTCGACGCCGCCCTGCCTGCGGTGCAGCCGGTGGTCGTCGCGGCCCGGCTCCAGGTCACCGGCGAGGCGAGCCACGTACCGCCGCTGATGCGGCACCTGCTGCGCGGTGCCGGACGGCGCCGGACGGCCAGCGACCAGCCGACCGCCGGAACGTCGTGGCGCGACCGGCTCGACGGGCTGTCCGAGGCGGACGCCCGCCAGGCGCTGGTCGACCTGGTCTGCGGCCAGGCCGCCACGGTGCTGGGGCACGCCTCGGCGCAGGCGGTGCCCGCCGCCCGGGCCTTCAAGGACCTGGGCTTCGACTCGCTGACCTCGGTGGAGCTGCGCAACCGGCTGGGCGCCGCCACCGGGCTGCGGCTCTCCGCCACGTTGGCCTTCGACCACCCCACCCCGGCCCGGCTGGCCGAGCACCTGTTCGCGCAGCTCGGCCGGTCCACCGGCGCCGGCGCCACGGTCCGTACCGTCGTCACGGCCGACGCCGACGAGCCGATCGCCATCATCGGCATGGCCTGCCGCTACCCCGGCGGCGTCGCCACCCCCGAGCAGTTGTGGCAGCTCGTCACCGCCGGGTCCGACGCGGTCGGCGGATTCCCCACCGACCGCGGCTGGGACCTCGACCGGCTGTACGGCACGGACGGCGACCAGGCGGGCGGCACCGTCACCGACCAGGGCGGATTCCTCTACGACGCGGCCGACTTCGACGCCGGCTTCTTCAACATCAGCCCCCGCGAGGCCCTCGCCATGGACCCGCAGCAGCGGCTGCTGCTGGAGACGGCCTGGGAGAGCTTCGAGTACGCCCGCATCGACCCCACCGCGCTCGGCGGCACCGCCACCGGTGTCTTCATCGGCGCGGCCTCCTCCGGCTACGCCACCAGCGGACGCGACGACCTGGACGGTCTCGAGGGGCACCTGCTGACCGGAACGGCGGGCAGCGTCGCCTCCGGGCGGGTCGCCTACACGTTCGGCCTCGAAGGTCCGGCGGTCACCGTCGACACCGCCTGCTCCTCGTCCCTGGTGGCGCTGCACCTCGCCGCCCAGGCACTGCGCGGCGGCGAGTGCGACATGGCCCTGGCCGGCGGGGTGGCGCTGATGGCGCAGCCCGGCATGTTCTCCGAGTTCTCCCGGCAGGGCGGGCTGGCCCCCGACGGGCGGTGCAAGGCGTTCGCCGCCGGCGCGGACGGCACCGGCTGGTCCGAGGGCGTCGGAATGCTCCTGGTGGAGCGGCTGTCCGACGCGCGGCGCAACGGGCACCGGGTGCTCGCCGTGCTGCGCGGCTCCGCGATCAACTCCGACGGCGCGTCCAACGGGCTGACCGCCCCGAACGGTCCGTCACAGCAGCGGGTGATCCGCCAGGCCCTGGAGAACGCCCGGCTGAGCCCGGCCGACGTGGACGCCGTGGAGGCGCACGGCACCGGCACCGTCCTCGGCGACCCCATCGAGGCGCAGGCGGTGCTGGCCACCTACGGGCAGGACCGCGACGGCGGGGAGCCGCTCTGGCTCGGCTCCATCAAGTCGAACATCGGTCACTCGCAGGCGGCGGCGGGTGTGGCCGGCATCATCAAGATGGTGCTGGCGATGCGGCACGGCGTGCTGCCGCCGACCCTGCACGTGGACGAGCCCTCGCCGCACGTCGACTGGAGCGCCGGGGCGGTCGCCCTGCTCACCGAGGCGCGGCCGTGGCCGGCCGCCGACCGGCCCCGCCGTGCGGCGGTGTCGTCGTTCGGCATCAGCGGCACCAACGCGCACACGATCATCGAGCAGGCGCCCGACGAGCCGGCCCCGGTGGCGTCCCCGCCGGCGGGAGACCTCCCCGGCCTCGTCGGGTCCGCCGCCGTGCCCCTGCCGCTGTCCGGCAGGAGCCCCCGCGCGCTCAGGGCGCAGGCCGCGCGGATCGGCGAGCGGCTCGCCGGGGACGCCGACCTCGACCTGTGCGACCTCGGCTTCTCCCTGGCCGTCCAGCGGGCCCACCACCCGTACCGCGCGGTGGTCGTGGCCGCCGACCGGGACGACGCGGCCACCCGACTGGCCGCCCTCGCCTCCGACGACAGCTCGCCGGCCGGCGTGGACGCCGCCCCGAAGGTCGTCTTCGTCTTCCCCGGCCAGGGCTCGCAGTGGACGGGAATGGCGCTGGACCTGTTGGAGACCTCGCCGGTCTTCCGGCAGCGGATGGCGGAGTGCGCCGAGGAGCTGTCCCGGCTGGTCGACTGGTCCCTCGAGGACGTGCTCCGGGAGGCGCCCGGCGCGCCGCCCCTGGACCGGGTGGACGTGGTCCAGCCCGTGCTCTTCTCCGTCATGGTGTCCCTCGCGCAGCTCTGGCGCTCGTGCGGCATCGAACCGGCCGCCGTCGTCGGGCATTCCCAGGGGGAGCTCGCCGCCGCCTGCGTCGCCGGCGCGCTGACCCTCGCCGAAGGGGCGCGGCTCGTCGTGGCGCGCAGCCGTGGGCTGCTGGCGATCGCCGGCCGCGGCGGCATGGTCTCCGTCCCGCTCCCGGCCGCCGACACCGAGCAGCTCATCGCGCCGTGGCGGGGCAGCCTCTCCGTGGGCGCGCTGAACGGCGCCGCCGTGACCGTGGTCGCCGGCGACTCGGCGTCGGTCGCCGAGCTGATCGCGCACTGCGCCGAGCGGGGCATCCGCGCCCGGCAGGTCGCCGTCGACTTCGCGGCCCACAGCGGCCACGTCGACGCCATCCGCGACGAGGTGATCACCGGATTCGGCACCGTCGACCCGCGGTCCACCACCGTGGCCTTCCACTCCACCGTCACCGGCGAGCTGATCGACACCGCCGGGCTCGACGCGGACTACTGGTACCGCAACCTGCGCGAAACCGTCCGGCTCGCCCCGGTCGTGGACCAGCTGATCGAGCAGGGCTTCCGGGCCTTCGTCGAGGTCAGCCCGCACCCCGTGCTGAAGGTGGCCCTCCAGGACTCGCTGGACCGGGCCGCCGGCTCCGGCGTGGTGGTGGGCTCGCTGCGCCGCCACGAGAACGGCTCGCAGCAACTGTTGGCCAACCTCGGCGACCTGCACGTCGCCGGCGTGCCCGTCGACTGGACGAGCGTGTTCGCCGGCTCCGGCGCCGCCCCGGTCGACCTGCCCACGTACGCCTTCCAGCGCGACCGGTTCTGGCCGGCGGTCGACCGCTCGACGGGCGGCGACGTGTCGGGCGCGGGCCTGGGCGCGGCCGGGCACGGGCTGCTCGGCGCGGCGGTGCGCCTCGCCGGCGACGACGAGGTCGTGCTGACCGGCCGGCTGTCGGCGTCGACGCACCCCTGGCTGGCGGACCACGTGGTCGGCGGCGCGCTGGTCCTGCCGGGCACCGCCCTGGTCGAACTGGCGGTGCGCGCCGGCGACGAGGTCGGCGCCTCGCGGGTGCGGGAGCTGACCGTCGCCGCGCCGCTGGTGCTGCCGAACTCGGGCGCGGTCCGCGTGCAGGTGCGCGTCGGCGCGGCCGACGGCTCCGGCGCCCGGCCCGTGGCGGTGCACTCGCAGCCCGACGGCGACCCCGAGGACGCGTGGACGCGGCACGCCGACGGCCTGCTGGAGCAGGCCACCGACGAGCCGGCGTGGGGTACCTGGCCGCCGACCGGTGGCACCGAGGTGGACCTCGCCGGCTGGTATCCGGCGCTGGCGGAGCGCGGCCTGGCCTACGGGCCGGCGTTCCGGGGCCTGCGGCGGCTGTGGACCGCCGGCGACGAGGCGTACGCCGAGGTCGCCCTGCCGGACGAGGCGGCCGACGACGCGGCCGGCTTCGCCGTGCACCCCGCGCTGCTGGACGCCGCGCTGCACCCCGTCGGGCTGCTGCTGACCGAGCGGTCCGGCGGGCCGCGCGTGCCGTTCGCGTTCGAGGGCGTGCAGGTGCACGCGTCCGGCGCCAGGGCGCTGCGGGTACGGCTGACCCGCGCGGGCTCGCGCGTGCGGCTGGTGGCCGGCGACGAGTCCGGCGCCCCCGTGGTGTCCGTCGACTCGCTCGCCCTGCGGGAGATGACCGACGCCACCGGCGCGGAGGCCGCGGAGCGCTCGCTGTTCGAGGTGACGTGGCAGCCCGAACCGGTCACCCCGGCGAGGGACGTCTCCGGCTGGGCGCTGCTCGGCGACGGGGAGGCCCCCGCGGGCCTGGCCACGCCGGTGTTCCCGAGCGTCGACGACCTGGCCGCGGCCGTCTCGGCCGGGTCGGTCGAGGCCCCCCGTGCGCTGGTCCTCCCCGTGCCCGCCGGCGCGCCGGAGGGCGACCTGCCCGACGTCGTGCGTACGGTCACCGCCCGGGTCCTGGCCGTGGTGCGCTCCTGGCTGGACGGTGCGGCCCTGGCCGACACGACGCTGGTGGTGCTGACCCGTGGCGCCGTGGTGGCCACCCCGGCCGACGCGGTGCGGGACCTGCCCGGCGCGGCGGTCTGGGGCCTGCTGCGCTCCGCCCAGTCCGAGCACCCGGGGCGGATCGTCCTCGCCGACGTCGACGGCGAACTCACCCCCGCCACCCTCGCCGTGCTGGCCGCCGTGGCCGAGGACCCGTCGGCCACCGGCGGTCAGGTGGCCGTACGCGGCGACGAGGTGCGCACCCCCCGCCTGGGCCGGCCCGCCGGCCCGGCCGCCGAGGAACTCGTGCCGCCGGCCGGGCTGTGGCGGGTCGGGGCGGTCAGCCCCGGCACCCTGGACGGCATCGGCATGGTGCCCGCCGCGGCCGTCGCGCTGGACGCGGGGCAGGTGCGCATCGCCGTGCGCGCGGCGGGGGTGAACTTCCGTGACGTGCTGATCGGCCTGGGCATGTACCCGGATCCGGCGGCGGTGATGGGCAGCGAGGGCGCGGGCGTCGTGGTCGAGGTCGGTCCCGGCGTGACCGACCTGGCGCCCGGCGACCGCGTGCTCGGCATGTTCGAGCCCGCCTTCGCCCCCGAGGTGATCGCCACCCGCGACCTCGTCGCGAAGATCCCCGCCGGCTGGTCCTTCGCGCAGGCGGCGTCCGTGCCGGTGGTCTTCCTGACCGCGTACTACGGGTTGCGTGACCTGGCCGGGCTGCGGGCCGGTGAGTCGGTGCTGATCCACAACGGTGCGGGCGGGGTGGGCATGGCGGCCATCCAGCTCGCCCACCACCTCGGTGCGACGGTGTACGCCACCGCCAGCCCCGGCAAGTGGGGCGTGCTGCGCGGCCTGGGAGTCGCCGACGAGCGGATTGCCTCCTCGCGGACCACCGAGTTCGAGCAGGTCTTCGGCGCGGCCACGGGTGGCGCCGGGGTGGACGTGGTGCTGGACGCGCTGGCGGGTGAGTTCGTCGACGCGTCGTTGCGGCTGCTGCCGCGCGGTGGCCGGTTCGTGGAGATGGGCAAGGCCGACCTGCGTGACCCGGAGGCGGTCGCCGCCGGGCACCCGGGCGTGACGTACCGCGCGTTCGACCTCAACGAGGCCGGGCACCGGCGCATCGGCGAGATGCTCGCCGAGTTGCTCGACCTGTTCGCGCGGGGCGCGCTGCGGCCGCTGCCCGTACGGGCGTGGGACGTGCGCCAGGCCCGGCAGGCGCTGCGGCACATCAGCCAGGCCCGGCACATCGGCAAGGTCGTCCTGCGGGTACCCGCGCCCGCCGACCCGGACGGCACCGTGCTGATCACCGGCGCCGGCGGCGCCCTCGCCGGCGTGTTCGCCCGGCACCTGGTCGCTACCGGCCAGGCCCGGCACCTGCTGCTGGCCTCCCGGCGCGGCCCCGAGCAGTACCGGGAACTGGTCGAGGAGCTGACCAGCGCCGGCGCCCGGGTCACCGTCGGCACCGCCGACGTGGCCGACCCCGCGCAGGTGACCCGGCTGCTGGAGTTGGTGGAGCCGGCGCACCCGTTGACCGCGGTGGTGCACACCGCCGGGGTGATCGCCGACGCGACCATCGGCTCGCTCGACGAGGCGGCCCTGCACGCCGTGCTGACGCCGAAGGTGGACGCCGGCTGGGCGCTGCACGAGGCGACCGCGCACCTGGACCTGTCGGCGTTCGTGCTGTTCTCCTCGGTGGCGGCCACCCTCGGCTCCCCGGGGCAGGGCAACTACGCCGCCGCCAACGCGTTCCTCGACGCCCTCGCCCGGCACCGCCGCGAGCAGGGCCTGCCGGCCACCAGCCTCGCCTGGGGACTGTGGGCCACCAGCAGCGCCATGACCGCCCACCTGGGCGGCACCGAGCACCGCAAGGCGATCCGCGCCACCAGCGCCCCGCTGACCGACCAGCAGGGCCTGGCGCTGTTCGAGCTGGCGCGCCAGCGCGGCACCGCCCATCTCGTCCTCATGAATCTGCCGCCTGCCGCGTCGCGGTCGACCGGCCAGGCCGTGCCCAGCCTGCTGCGGGACGTGGTCCGGGCCAGCGGCCCGGCCCGGCGCGCGGTGGGCCGCGGCCCGGCGGACACCGCCTCGGTACGCGACCGGCTGGCGATGCTCAGCCCGGCGGAGCGGCGCGGGCACCTGCTCGACATGGTGGCCAGCAGCGTGGCCGCCGTGCTCGGGCACCGCTCGGCGGAGACCGTCGACGCCCAGCGCGCCTTCAAGGAGCTGGGCTTCGACTCGCTCACCTCGGTGGAACTGCGCAACCGGCTGTCGGCCGCGACCGGGTTGCGGCTGCCGGCGACCGTGGCGTTCGACTACCCGACCCCGGTCGTGCTCGCCGAGTTCCTCGACCGGGAACTCGGCGGCGCGGCAGCCGTGGACCGTCCCGCCGCCGTCGGCACCGCCGCCGCCCTCGACGAGCCGATCGCCATCATCGGCATGGCGTGCCGGTTCCCCGGCGACGTGCAGACCCCCGAGCAGCTCTGGGACGTGGTCACCACCGGCGCCGACGTCATCTCGCCCTTCCCCACCGACCGGGGCTGGAACCTCGACGACCTGCGCGTCGGCGGCGAGGACGCCGTACCGCGCCAGGGCGGCTTCCTGCACGACGCCGCCCAGTTCGACGCCGCCTTCTTCGGGATCTCGCCCCGCGAGGCGCTCGCCATGGACCCGCAGCAGCGGCTGCTGCTGGAGACGTCCTGGGAGGCCTTCGAACGGGCCGGCATCGACCCTCACACGGCGCGGGGCAGCAGCACCGGCGTCTACGTCGGACTCATCTACCACGACTACGCCTCCCAGGCGGCCGGCACCGACGACGAACTGGGCGGCCACGTCGGCAACGGCAGCGCCGGCAGCGTCGCCTCGGGCCGGATCTCGTACCTGTTCGGCCTGGAGGGCCCCGCCGTCACCGTCGACACCGCCTGCTCGTCGTCGCTGGTGGCGCTGCACCTGGCCACCCAGGCGCTGCGGCAGGACGAGTGCCGCCTCGCCCTCGCGGGCGGGGTGAGCGTCATGTCCACCCCCGGCATGCTCACCGAGTTCTCCCGGCAACGCGGCCTGTCGCCCGACGGGCGGTGCAAGGCGTTCGGCGCCGGCGCCGACGGCACCGGCTTCGCCGAGGGCGTCGGCATGCTCCTGCTGGAGCGCCTCTCCGACGCGCAGCGCAACGGCCACCGGATCCTCGCCGTCGTGCGCGGCAGCGCGGTGAACCAGGACGGTGCCAGCAGCGGCCTGACCGCGCCGAACGGCCCCGCCCAGCAGCGGGTGATCCGGCAGGCGCTGGCCAACGCCCGGCTCGCCACCACCGACGTGGACGCCGTCGAGGCGCACGGCACCGGCACCGCCCTCGGCGACCCGATCGAGGCGCAGGCGCTGCTGGCCACGTACGGGCAGGGGCGGCCGCAGGACCGGCCGCTGTGGCTGGGATCGGTCAAGTCGAACATCGGCCACGCCCAGGCGGCGGCCGGCGTCGCCGGTGTGATCAAGATGGTGCTGGCGATGCGGCACGGCATGCTGCCGCCGACCCTGCACGCCGAGAAGCCGTCCCCGCACATCGACTGGACGGCCGGATCGGTCGCCCTGCTCACCGAGGCGCGGCCGTGGCCGGCCGCCGACCGGCCCCGCCGTGCGGCGGTGTCGTCGTTCGGCATCAGCGGCACCAACGCGCACACCATCATCGAGCAGGCCCCGGAGCCCGCCCCCGCACAGGCCGCGCCGGTGACGGGCGTCCCGGGCGACCTCGTCGCCTGCGTCCTCTCGGCCCGCGACGACGCCGCCCTGCGCGAGCAGGCCCGCCGGCTGCGGACCCTGGTCGACGGCCAGGCGGACCTGACCGTCGCCGACGTGGGCCGGGCGCTCGCCACCGGCCGGACCGCCTTCGAGCACCGCGCGGTGCTGCTGCCCGGCGACCGCGCCGGGCTGCTCGCCGCCCTCGGCGCGCTGGCCGACGACGAGCCGTCGGCCGCCGTCGTGCGGGGGATCGCCCGCAGCGGGCGCACCGCCGTGCTCTTCTCGGGGCAGGGCGCGCAGCGCGCCGGCATGGGCCGGGAGCTGTACGGGGCGTTCCCGGTCTTCGCCGCCGCCCTGGACGAGGTGTGCGGTCACCTGGATCCGCTGCTGCCGCGTGCGTTGCGGGAGGTGCTGTTCGCCGGGGCGGGTACGCCCGAGGCGGAGCTGCTGGACCAGACGGTGTTCACCCAGGCGGGGCTGTTCGCCGTCGAGGTGGCGCTGTTCCGGCTGGTCGAGTCGCTCGGGGTGGTGCCGGACCTGGTGGCCGGGCACTCCATCGGCGAGATCGCCGCCGCCCACGTCGCCGGCCTGTTCAGCCTCGCCGACGCGTGCGCGCTGGTCGCGGCGCGGGGCCGGCTCATGCAGGCCCTGCCGGCCGGCGGCGGCATGCTCGCCGTGGCCGCCGCCGAGGACGCGGTGATCGAGTCGATCGCCCCGCTCGCCGACCGGGTCGGCGTCGCGGCGGTGAACGCCCCCACGGCCGTGGTGGTCTCCGGCGCCGTCGAGGCCCTCGACGAGGTGGAGCGGGTCTGGCAGGAGCGGGGCGTGCGCACCCGCCGGCTGACCGTCAGCCACGCGTTCCACAGCCCGCTCATGGAGCCGATGCTGGCCGAGTTCCGGCAGGTGCTCGACGGGCTGACGTTCCACTGGCCCGTCCTGCCGATCGTGTCGAACCTGACCGGCCAGGTCGCCGACCCCGACGAGATCGGCACGCCCGACTACTGGGTCCGGCACGTCCGGGAGACGGTCCGCTTCGCCGACGGGGTCGCGAGCCTGCGCGAGCGCAACGTCCGTACTTTCCTCGAACTGGGCCCCGACGCGGTGCTCGCCGGCATGGTGGGCGCCTGCCTGCCCGATGACGCCACCGCGCCGCCGGCGGCGGTCGTGGCGGCCCTGCGTCCCCACCGGCCCGAACCGGCGTCGCTGGTCACCGCGCTGGCGGAGCTGTACGCGCACGGCGTGCCGGTCACCTGGACCGCCCTCCTGCCGGGCGCGACCCGCCCGGTCGACCTGCCGACGTACCCGTTCCAGCGGCAGCGCTTCTGGCCGGCCGTGGGGCGGCTGCGCGCCGGCGACGTCAGCGGCGCCGGCCTCGGCGTGGCCGAGCACGGGCTGCTCGGCGCGGCCGTGGACCTGGCCGGCGACGACGAGGTCGTGCTGACCGGTCGGATCTCCCCGACCACGCACCCCTGGCTGGCCGACCACGTGGTCTCGGGCGTCACGCTGGTCCCGGGCACGGCGCTGGTGGAGCTGGCGGTACGCGCCGGCGACGAGGTGGACCTGCCCCGGCTGCGCGACCTGACGGTGCTGGTGCCGCTGGTGCTCCCCGAGTCCGGCGCCGTACGGATCCAGGTGCGGGTGTCCGCGTCGGAGTCGCCGCAGCGTCCCGTCGCCGTCTACTCCCGCCCCGACGACGACCCCGAGGCCGGCTGGACCCGGCACGCGGAGGGCGTGCTCGAACCGGCATCGGCCGACGAGCCGCGGTCGGCCGCCTGGCCGCCCCCCGGCGCCGCCGAGGTGGACCTGGCCGGCTGGTACCCGGCGCTGCTCGGGCACGGCCTGGCGTACGGTCCCGTGTTCCAGGGGCTGCGCCGGGTGTGGACCGCCGACGACGGCGTGTACGCCGAGGTGGCGCTGCCGGACGAGGCGGCGACGGAGGCGGCGCGCTTCGGCGTGCACCCGGCGCTGCTGGACGCCGCCCTGCACCCGATCGGGCTGCTGCCCGGCACGGAGGAGTCGGGTGGACCGCGGGTGCCGTTCGCGTTCGAGGGCGTGCAGGTGTACGCCTCGGGCGCGGGGCTGCTGCGGGTGCACCTGGCCCGTAACGGTTCCGGGGTGCGGCTGGCGGCGTACGACGAGGCGGGCGCCCCGGTGGTGTCGGTGGACTCCCTCGTCCTGCGGGAGTTGACCGGCGTGGCCGCCGCGAGCGCGGCGTCCCGGTCCCTGTTCGAGGTCACCTGGCAGGTCGAGGAGGCCGACCCGGTCGACGACGCGTCGGGCTGGGCGGTGCTGGGCGGGCCGGCCCTGCCGGGCGTGCCCGGGGGTCCCTCCGCCGAGACGATCAACCAGTTGCGGGCCGCGATCGACGCCGGCATCACGCCGCCGCGCCTGCTGCTGTTCACACCGCCCGCCACGCACGACGACGCCGACCCGGCGCGGGCCGTGCGCGCGGTGACCTCCGACGTGCTGGGCCTGGTGCAGGCGTGGCTGGCCGTCGACGCGCTGGCGGACTCGAAGCTCGTGGTGGTGACCCGGGGCGCGGTGTCCGTCCGTGACGAGGACCGGGTGACGGACCTGGCGGCTGCGGCCGTGTGGGGTCTGCTGCGCGCGGCGCAGTCGGAGCACCCGGGCCGCATCGTCCTGGCCGACGTCGACGACGCGGTGAACCCCGGCGTGCTGGGCGTCCTGGCCCGGTTCGCCGCGGACCCGGCCGGCGGGCAGCTGGCCGTCCGCTCCGGCGCGGTGTTCGTGCCGCGTCTGGTGCGCGCGGTCGCCCCGGCGCCGTCGGACGCGCCCCTGGTGGGCGACGGCGCGGTGCTGGTGACCGGTGGCACGGGTGCGCTGGGTGCGCTGGTGGCGGAGCACCTGGTGTCGGTGCACGGGGTGCGCTCGCTGGTGCTCGTGTCGCGGCGTGGCCCGGAGGCCGCGGGCGCGGGCGAGTTGTCGGAGCGCCTGACCGCGCTGGGTGCTGCCGTCCGGGTGGTGGCGTGCGACGTGACGGACCGGGATCAGGTCGGCGCGTTGGTGGCCGAGATCGGCGCGGCGGGTCGCCTGGCGGGCGTGGTGCACACGGCCGGTGTCCTGGACGACGGGGTGATCGAGCGGGTCACCGCGGAGCGTCTCGCCGGGGTGTTGGCGCCGAAGGTGTCGGCGGGCTGGTTCCTGCACGAGGCGACGGCGGGCCTGGACCTGGACCTGTTCGTGGTGTTCTCGTCGGTGGCCGGTGTGCTGGGTTCGCCGGGTCAGTCGGCGTACGCGGCGGGCAACGCGTTCCTGGACGCTCTGGCGGCGTACCGGCGGCAGCTCGGTCTGCCGGCCGTCAGCCTGGCGTGGGGCATGTGGGACACCGCCGGCATGGCCGCCTCGATCGGCGGCAACGACCGGGCCCGGACGGCGCGTGCCGGCCTCCGGCCGATGAACGCCCGCACCGGGTTGGAGCTGTTCGACGCCGCGGTGGGCGCGCAGCGGGCGGTGCTGGTGCCGGCCGCGATCGACGTACCCGCGCTGCGGGCGGCGGCCTCCGGCGCGGTCGTACCGCCGATGCTGCGCAGCCTGGTCGACGTGGCGACGACCCGCCGCCGCGCCGGGCAGGGCGCCGGCGGCTGGGCCGACCGGCTCACCGGCCTCAGCGCCGAGGACGGCCTCGCGCAGGTCGACCAGCTCATCCGGGGCCTGGTCGCCCAGGTGCTCGGGCACGGCGGCGCGGAGGCGGTGCCGGCGGACCGGGCGTTCAAGGACCTCGGCTTCGACTCGTTGACCGCCGTCGAGCTGCGCAACCGGGTGAACGGCGCGACCGGCCTGCGCCTCACCTCGACCCTGGTGTTCGACTACCCGTCCCCGCAGGTCCTGGCGGCCCACGTGTACGCGGAACTCGCCGGCACCCGGCCCGGCGCCGTCGCGCCCGACGAGGCGACGGCCGGCGACGCCGACGAGGCGATCGCGATCGTCGGCATGGCCTGCCGCTACCCGGGCGGGGTGGAGTCTCCCGACGAGCTGTGGAGGCTGGTCAGCACCGGCGGGGAGGGCATCGGGGAGTTCCCGGCCGACCGGGGCTGGGACCTGGAGTCGCTGTACGACCCGGACCCCGACCACGCCGGCACCTCGTACACCCGCCACGGCGGCTTCCTGTACGGCGCGGCGGAGTTCGACCCCGGCTTCTTCGGCATCTCGCCGCGCGAGGCCCTCGCCATGGATCCGCAGCACCGCCTGCTGCTCGAGGCGTCGTGGGAGACGTTCGAGTCGGCGGGTCTGGACCCGTCGGGCCTGCGGGGCAGCCGGACCGGCGTCTTCGCGGGCGTCATCTACCACGACTACTCGACGCGGCTCATGGAGACGCCCGAGGTCGAGGGCTACATCGGCACGGGCAACTCGGGCAGCGTGCTGTCGGGTCGGGTGGCGTACACGTTCGGGCTGGAGGGCCCGGCGGTGACCGTGGACACCGCGTGCTCGTCGTCGCTGGTGGCGCTGCACCTCGCCGTGCAGGCGCTGCGTAGCGGTGAGTGCGACCTAGCCCTGGCCGGTGGTGTGACGGTGATGGCGACGCCCGGCACGTTCGTGGAGTTCTCGCGTCAGCGGGGCCTGTCGCGCGACGGCCGGTGCAGGTCGTTCGCGGCGTCGGCGGACGGCACGGGCTGGTCCGAGGGCGTCGGCGTGCTGCTCGTGCAGCGCCTCTCCGACGCCCGCCGCGAGGGCCGCCGCATCCTGGCGGTGGTACGCGGCAGCGCCGTGAACCAGGACGGCGCGTCGAACGGGCTGACCGCGCCGAACGGGCCGTCGCAGCAGCGGGTGATCCGCCAGGCCCTCGCGTCGGCGCGGCTGTCCACGTCCGACGTGGACGTGGTCGAGGCGCACGGCACGGGAACGACGCTGGGCGACCCGATCGAGGCGCAGGCCGTGCTGGCCACCTACGGGCAGGACCGGCAGGGCCGGGAGCCGCTGTGGCTCGGCTCCATCAAGTCGAACATCGGCCACGCCCAGGCCGCGGCCGGTGTGGCCGGCGTGATCAAGGTGATCATGGCGATGCGGCACGGTCTGGTGCCGCCGACCCTGCACGTGGACGAGCCGTCCCCGCACATCGACTGGACCTCCGGGGCGGTGGCCCTCGCGACCGAGCCCACCCCGTGGCCGGCGGTGGATCGGCCGCGTCGGGCGGCGGTGTCGTCGTTCGGGATCTCCGGCACGAACGCCCACGTGATCATCGAGCAGCCGCCGGCCGAGGCGATCGAGGGTGAGATCGTCGCCCGCGACGTGCCGCCGGTGGTGCCGGTGCTGCTCTCCGCCCGCGACGCCGCCGCGCTGGCGGCCCAGGCGGGCCGGTGGGCGCGCTGGTTGTCGGCGGACGGGCAGCAGCGTCCGGTGGACGTGGCGTGGTCGTCGGTGGCGTCCCGGTCGGCGCTGGAGCACCGGGCGGTCGTGTCCGGTGCGAGCCGCGACGAGGTGCTGGCGGGCCTCGAAGCCGTGGCGGCCGGCGAGCCCTCCGGCACGGTCGTGACCGGTGCCGCCGCCGCGCGCGGTCAGCTCGCGCTGCTCTTCTCGGGTCAGGGTGCGCAGCGCGCGGGCATGGGCCGGGAGCTGTCGGCTGAGTTCCCGGTGTTCGCTGCGGCGCTCGACGAGGTGTGCGGTCTCCTGGATCCGCTGCTGCCGCGTCCGTTGCGGGAGGTGCTGTTCGCGGAGGCGGAGTCCGCCGAGGCGCAGCTGTTGGATCAGACGGTGTTCACGCAGGCCGGGTTGTTCGCCGTCGAGGTGGCGTTGTTCCGTCTCGTCGAGTCGTTCGGGATCGTGCCCGACGCGCTGGCCGGTCACTCGATCGGTGAGGTCACGGCCGCGTACGTGGCGGGGGTGTTGTCCCTGGCGGACGCGTGTGCCCTCGTGGCGGCGCGGGGTCGGTTGATGCAGGCGCTGCCCGCCGGCGGCGGGATGCTGGCGGTGGCCGCCGACGAGGCTGCGGTGGTGGAGTCCCTCGCGGGCCTGGGCGACCGGGTCGGGATCGCGGCGGTCAACGGTCCGACGTCGGTCGTCGTGTCGGGTGCCGTAGAGGCGCTCGACGAGGTGGAGCGGGTCTGGCGGGACCGGGGTGCCCGCACCCGCCGCCTGACGGTGAGTCACGCGTTCCACAGCCCGCTGATGGAGCCGATGCTGGCCGAGTTCCGGGCCGTTCTGGACGGGTTGACGTTCGCCGCGCCGTTGCTGCCGGTCGTGTCGAACGTGACCGGTGCGCTGGCTGGTGACGAGATCCGCACGCCGGAGTACTGGGTGCGGCACGTGCGCGAGGCCGTCCGGTACGCCGACGGGATCACCGCCCTGCGCGAGGCGGGTGTGGACACGTTCCTGGAGGTCGGGCCGCAGAGCGTGCTGACGGCGATGGCCGCTGACGTGCTGCCCGCCGACGGCGCCGTGTTGTCGGTCGCGGTGCAGCGCCGGGACCGGCCGGAGGCGCAGGCGCTGCTGCACGCCCTGGCGGAGCTGCACGTGCACGGGGTGCCGGTTACCTGGACGCAGTGGTTCGCCGACGCCGGCGCGCGCCGGGTGGACCTGCCCACGTACGCCTTCCAGCGGGAGCGGTACTGGCCGGAGCCGGCGAGCCGGCCACGGCAGACGGCGACCCACGGCGGCGACGCCGACTTCTGGACCGCCGTCGAACGTGGCGACCTCAGCGCCCTCGCCGCGCAGTTCGGCGACGACGGCGCCGCCCTGGACGCCCTGACCCCGGCCCTGCCGGTCCTGTCGACCTGGCACCGGGCGCGTACGCAGCGGGCGGTCGTGGACGCGTGGTCGTACCGGGTCGGGTGGAAGCGGACCGACATCACCGCCGACCCGGCGCGGCCCGGCGTGTGGCTGCTCGTGACGGCGCAGGACGACCTGGCGGACGGCACCCGGGCGGAGGCGGTCACCAAGGCCCTCGCCGAGGTCGGCGCCGACGTGGTCCGGTTCACCGTCGACCCGGCGGGCACCGACCGGGCGGGCCTCGCCCGGCGGCTGGCCGACGCGCTGGGCGAGGGGCCCGTCACGGGCGTGCTCTCCCTGCTCGGCCTCCGCGACCAGCCGCACCCCGCCCACCCGGCCGTGCCGGTCGGGACGGCCGCCACGCTGCTGCTGCTCCAGGCCCTGCACGACACCGGGGCGACGACCCGGCTGTGGTGCCTGACGCAGGGCGCGGTCAGCACCGGCGACGGGGACCCGGTGCACGGCGTCGCCCAGAGCGGGCTGTGGGGCCTGGGACTCGTGGCGGGCCTGGAACACCCCGGGCTGTGGGGTGGCCTGGTGGACCTGCCCGAGCAGACCGACGCGACGGCCTGGGACCGGCTGGCGCGGGTGGTGACCGGCGCGGGCGACGAGGACCAGTTGGCCGTACGCCCCTCCGGGGTGTTCGTCCGCCGCCTGGTCCGCTCGGCACCCGCCGCTCCCGACGCGGCGGAGCGGTGGCGGCCGTCCGGCACGGTCCTGGTCACCGGCGGCACCGGTGCGTTGGGCGCGCACGTGGCCCGGTGGGCGGCGGCCAACGGCGCCGCGCACGTCGTGCTGACCAGCCGCCGGGGCGAGCGTGCCCCGGGGGCCGTGGAGCTGCGCGAGGAGCTGACCGCGCAGGGCGTCCGGGCGTCGGTCGTCGCCTGCGACGTGGCCGACCGCGAGCAGGTGGCGGCACTGCTCGCCCGCCTGGACGAGGACTCCGCGCCGTTGACGGCCGTGGTCCACGCGGCGGGCGCCGGCGAGTCCGGCCTGATCGCCGACACCGACCTGACGGCGTTCGCCGGCGTGCTCGACGGCAAGGTCACCGGCGCGCTGCACCTGGACGCCCTGCTCGGCGACCGGCCGTTGGACGCGTTCGTGCTCTTCTCCTCCATCGCCGGGGTGTGGGGCAGCGGCGGGCAGTCCGCCTACGCCGCGGGCAACGCCTTCCTCGACGCGCTGGCGGAGCACCGGCGCGGGCGGGGCCTGGCGGCGACGTCCGTGGCGTGGGGGCCGTGGGCCGACGGCGGCATGGCCACCGGCGAGGCCCAGCAACTGCTGGCCCGGCGCGGCCTGACCGCCATGGCGCCGGCCGACGCCGTGCACGCCATGCGGTACGCCGTGGGCCTGTCCCGGTCGGCGCTGACCGTGGTGGACGTCGACTGGGCGGTCTTCGCCCCGGCGTACGCCTCGGCCCGCCCCCGACCGCTGCTCGACGACATCGTCGAGGCCCGGGAGGCACTGCACGTCCACGCCGGGGAGCAGCAGCCGGGCGGGGCCGCCGAGGCCCTGCGCGAGCACCTGCTCGCCCTGCCCCGTCCCGAGCGGGTCCGCCACCTGGTCGACCTCGTCCGTACCCACGCCTCCGCCGTGCTCGGCCACGCGGGCACGGACCGGGTCAAGCCCCAGCGCGCCTTCAAGGAACTCGGGTTCGACTCGTTGACGGCGGTCGAGCTGCGCAACCGGCTGACCGGGGCCACCGGGCTGTCGCTGCCCGCGACCCTCGTCTTCGACTACCCGAACCCGGCCGTGCTCGCCGAGAACCTGCTCGACGGGCTGGTGCCCGAGGCGGCGCAGGCCGACGACGGCGACCCGGCGGAGGTGGCGGTGCGGCAGGCGCTCGCGACCATCCCGCTGGCCCGCATCCGCGAGGCCGGGCTGCTGGACCTGCTGCTCAACCTCACCGACGCCGACGGCGGTGCCGGGAGCGAGCCCGCCGACGAGGCCCTGGACCTCGACGAACTCGACACCGACACCCTCGTCAGGCTGGCGCTTGACGGAACCGATTCCTGACCGTGTCCCCAGTACGGAGCTCATGATGTCTACGTCCGCAGACAAGGTCGTCGAGGCGCTTCGCGCGTCGCTCAAGGAGACGGGCCGCCTCCGCCAGCTCAACCAGCAGCTGTCCGCCGCCGCCCGGGAGCCCATCGCGATCGTCGCGATGTCCTGCCGCTACCCGGGCGGCGTCGCCAGCCCCGAGCAGCTCTGGGAGCTGGTGGCCTCCGGCGGCGACGCGATCGGCGGCTTCCCGACGGACCGCGGCTGGGACCTGGACAACCTGTACGACCCGGACGCCGACCGGGCCGGCCGGTCCACCACCCGCGAGGGCGGCTTCCTCTACGACGCGGCCGACTTCGACGCCGAGTTCTTCGGTATCTCGCCCCGCGAGGCGATGGCGATGGACCCCCAGCAGCGGCTGCTGCTGGAGACGTCGTGGGAGGCCTTCGAGCACGCCGGGATCGCGCCCGCCTCCATGCGCGGGCAGAAGGTCGGCGTCTTCGTCGGCACCGCCGCCAACGGCTACGGCATGGGCCCGCAGAGCGAGGCCGAGGGCACCGACGAGGGCTACCTGCTGACCGGTACGGCCACGAGCGTCGTCTCCGGACGGATCGCGTACGCCCTCGGCCTGGAGGGCCCGGCGGTCACGGTCGACACCGCCTGCTCGTCGTCGCTGGTCGCCCTGCACCTGGCGTGCCAGGCGCTGCGGCAGGGCGACTTCGACCTGGCCCTGGCCGGCGGCGTATGCGTCATGGCCACCCCCGGCCCGTTCGTGGGCTTCTCCCGGCAGCGGGGGCTCGCCCCCGACGGCCGGTGCAAGTCGTTCGCCGCCGCCGCCGACGGCACGGGCTGGTCCGAGGGCGTCGGCATCCTGCTGGTGGAGCGGCTCTCGGACGCGCAGCGCAAGGGGCACCCCGTCCTCGCCGTGATCCGGGGCAGCGCCGTCAACCAGGACGGCGCGTCCAACGGCCTCACCGCCCCCAACGGCCCCGCCCAGCAGCGGGTGATCCGGCAGGCCCTCGCGAACGCCCGGCTCACCACGGCCGACGTGGACGCCGTCGAGGCGCACGGCACCGGCACCGTCCTCGGCGACCCCATCGAGGCGCAGGCCCTGCTGGCCACGTACGGGCGGGACCGCCCCGCCGACCAGCCGCTGCTGCTCGGCTCGATCAAGTCGAACATCGGTCACAGTCAGTCCGCCGCGGGCGTGGCCGGTGTGATCAAGATGGTGATGGCGATGCGGCACGGCGTCGTCCCGTCCACCCTGCACGTGGACGAGCCGACGCCCAAGGTGGACTGGTCGGCCGGCGAGGTGTCGCTGGTGACCGAGGCCCGGCCGTGGCCGCGGGTGGACCGGCCGCGGCGGGCGGCGGTCTCGTCGTTCGGCATCTCCGGCACGAACGCGCACACCATCCTGGAGGAGCCGCCCGCCCCCGACGCCGACGGCACGGCCCCCGCCGACGACCGCCCGGCCCCCGCCGTGGCCCTGCCGGTGGTGCCCGTCCTGCTGTCCGCCCGCTCGGCGGGCGCGCTGACCGCGCAGGCGGGCCGCTGGGCCCGGTGGCTGGAGGCCGACGGGAGCCTCCGCACCGTCGACGTCGGCTGGTCGTCGGTGGTGTCGCGCTCCGCGCTGGAGCACCGCGCGGTGCTCTCCGCCACCGACCGCGAGGACCTGCTGGCCGGCCTGCGCGCCCTCGCCGCCGGTCAACCGTCCGGCGCGCTGGTCGCCGGGCAGGCCGCCGACCGAGGTCCGCTCGCGGTGCTCTTCTCGGGTCAGGGCGCGCAGCGCGCCGGCATGGGTCGGGAGTTGTCCGCCGGGTTCCCGGTGTTCGCCGCGGCGCTGGACGAGGTGTGCGGTCATCTGGATGCGTTGCTGCCGCGTCCGTTGCGGGAGGTGCTGTTCGCGGAGGCGGGCGCCCCGGAGGCGGAGCTGCTGGACCAGACGGTGTTCACGCAGGCGGGTCTGTTCGCGGTCGAGGTGGCGCTGTTCCGGCTGGTGGAGTCGTTCGGTGTCGTGCCGGAGTTCGTGGGTGGGCACTCGATCGGTGAGGTCACCGCGGCGCATGTGGCGGGGGTGTTGTCCCTGGCGGACGCGTGTGCGTTGGTGGCGGCGCGGGGTCGGCTGATGCAGGCGCTGCCCACGGGCGGCGGGATGGTGGCCGTCGCCGCGACCGAGGAGGCGGTGGCCGAGTCGATCACGGCCCTGGCCGGCCGGGTCGGCGTCGCGGCGGTGAACGGACCCACCTCGGTCGTGGTCTCCGGCGCCGTCGAGGCGCTCGACGAGGTTGAGCGGGTTTGGCGGGAGCGGGGCGTACGCACGCGCCGGCTCACGGTGAGCCACGCGTTCCACAGTCCGTTGATGGAGCCGATGCTCGGCG
Organism: Micromonospora sp. CPCC 205546; assembly: GCF_036902715.1. Taxonomy (NCBI): domain Bacteria; kingdom Bacillati; phylum Actinomycetota; class Actinomycetes; order Micromonosporales; family Micromonosporaceae; genus Micromonospora; species Micromonospora sp. CPCC 205546. The sequence continues at coordinate 4,629 of NZ_JBAKHL010000073.1, read as the reverse complement.
AGTTTCGGGCCGTCCTCGACGGGTTGTCGTTCTCCGCGTCGTCGCTGCCGATCGTGTCGAACGTGACCGGGGCGCTCGCCGGTGACGAGATCCGCACGGCCGACTACTGGGTCCGTCACGTCCGGCAGGCCGTGCGCTTCGCCGACGGGGTCACCGCGCTGCGCGACGCGGGCGTGGACACGTTCCTGGAGATCGGCCCGCGCAGCGTGCTGACCGCGATGACCCGGGACGTGCTCAGCGGGCAGGAACCGGCCGACGCCGACGACACGCCGGTCATCGCGGTGCCCGTCCTGCGCGCCGACCGCCCCGAGGCCCCGGCCCTGCTCGCCGCCCTCTCCGAGCTGCACGTCAACGGGGCGCCCGTCGACTGGCCGACCCTCTACACCGGCGCCGGAGCGACCCCGGTCGCCCTGCCCACGTACGCGTTCCAGCGGCAGCGCTACTGGCCCGAGCAGATGCCGGCGTCGAACGGCGGCCCGGTCAGCCCGGACGTGGTGGACGTCGAGTTCTGGTCGGCGGTGGAGCGCTCCGACGTGGCGGCCCTGGCCGCGCAGTTCGGCGACGCCGGGGCGGACGTGCTGGCCCCGGCCCTGCCGGTCCTGTCGTCCTGGCGCCGGGCGCGGCTACGCGACGCCGTCGTCGACGGCTGGTCGTACCGGGTGGTGTGGAAGCGCAGCGCCGCCCCCGCGCCGGTCACCCTGTCCGGCCACTGGCTGCTGGTCGAGCCGGACGGCGACGCGCCCGCGACGGAGTGGGCCGAGGCGCTCGCAGAGACGCTGACCGCCGCGGGCGGCGAGGTGTCCCGGCTGGCGGTGGACCCGGCGGCGGAGCGTGAGCAAGTGACGTCGCGGGTGGCCGAGGCCGTGGGAGACACCCGGTTCGCCGGCATCGTCTCCCTGGTGGGCCTGCTGGACTCGCCGCACCCCGACCGGCCGGCGGTGCCGCTCGGCACCGCCGCCACCATGGCGCTGGTGCAGGCGCTGCACGCCGCCGACGTGGCGGCGCCGCTGTGGACGATCACCCGGGGCGCGGTCGGCACCGGGGACACCGACCCGGTCCGCAGCGTCGCCCAGGGCGGACTCTGGGGCCTGGCCCGGGTCGCCGGGCTGGAACACCCGCAGCTCTGGGGCGGCCTGGTCGACCTGCCGGACGGCCCCGACCGCAGCGACTGGGACCACCTGGTGGGCGTCCTGACCGGCGGCGGCCACGAGGACCAGGTCGCCGTACGGCCCGCCGGCGTGTTCGTGCGACGACTGGTCCGCGCCACGCCGGCCGCCGTGGGCGCGGTCGAGCGCTGGCAGCCGTCGGGCACCGTGCTGATCACGGGCGGCACCGGGGCGCTCGGCGCCCACGTGGCCCGCTGGGTGGCGGCCAACGGCGCCGCGCACGTCGTGCTGACCAGCCGCCGGGGCGAATGCGCCCCCGGGGCGGCGGAGCTGCGCGACGAGCTGACCGGGCTCGGCGCCCGGGTGACCCTGGCCGCCGTCGACATGGCCGACCGGGCCCGGGTCGAGGCGCTGCTGCGCGACGTCGACGCCGACCCGGCGCCGCTGACCGCGGTGGTGCACGCCGCCGGGGTGGGTCAGCTCGCCATGCTGGCCGACACCGACCTGGCGGGGCTCGCCGAGGTGCTGGACGGCAAGATCGCCGGCGCCGTGCACCTGGACGAGCTGCTGGGCGACCGGCCGCTCGACGCGTTCGTGCTCTTCTCCTCCATCGCCGGCATCTGGGGCAGTGGCGGGCAGGCCGCGTACGCCGCCGGCAACGCCTTCCTCGACGCCCTCGCCGAGCGGCGCCGCGCCCGCGGCCTGGCCGCCACCGCCGTCGCCTGGGGCCCCTGGGCCGACGGCGGCATGGCCAGCGGCGAGGGCCAGGAACTGCTGGCCCGGCGCGGCCTCAGCCCGATGTCGCCGGCCCAGGCCGTGTACGCGCTGCGCAGCGCGGTGGGCCGGGCCGTGCCGTCGGTGACCGTGGCGGACGTCGACTGGTCCCTGTTCACCCCGGCGTTCGCCGCCGCCCGCGCCCGCCCCCTGCTCGACGACATCGCCGAGGCCCGCGACGCCCTGCGCGTGGTCGACGCGGAACCGGAGGACACCGCCGGCGGCGGGCTGCGCCAGCACCTGCTGACGCTGCCCCGCGCCGAGCAGGACCGTCACCTGACCGACCTCGTACGCACGCACACCGCCGCCGTGCTCGGCCACTCCGGCACCGATCTGGTCAAGGCGAACCGGGCGTTCAAGGAACTGGGCTTCGACTCGCTGACCGCGGTCGAGCTGCGCAACCGGCTCGGCACCGCCACCGGGCTGACCCTGCCCACCACCCTGGTCTTCGACTACCCGAACCCGGCCGCCCTCGCCGACCACCTGTCGGCGACGCTGCGCCTGCACGAGGTCGAGACCGTCACCGCGTGGGGCCCCGCCGGGCCGGTGGACGACGACCCGATCGTCATCGTCGGGATGAGCTGCCGCTACCCGGGCGGCGTGGCCAACCCGGACGACCTGTGGGACCTGGTCGCCACGGGGCGCGACGGGATCAGCGGCTTCCCCGGGGACCGGAACTGGGACATGGGCCGGCTGCTGGCCGTCGACGCCGACGGGCGAGCGGTCTCGCACACCCGCGAGGGCGGCTTCGTCGACGGCGCCACCACGTTCGACCCCGGCTTCTTCGGCATCTCCCCGCGCGAGGCCGTCGCCATGGACCCGCAGCAGCGCCTGTTGCTGGAGGCGTCCTGGGAGGCCATGGAGCAGGCCGGCATCGACCCGGACGAGCTGCGCGGCAGCCGTACCGGCGTCTTCGTCGGCGCCTCCCCGTCGGGCTACGGCACCACCGACACCCCGGCCGAGCTGGCGGGCTACCAGCTCACCGGCGGCGCGCACAGCGTCATCTCCGGCCGGGTGTCGTACACCTTCGGCCTGGAGGGCCCGGCGGTGACGGTCGACACCGCCTGCTCGTCGTCCCTGGTGGCCGTGCACCTCGCCGCCCAGGCGCTGCGCGGCGGCGAGTGCGACATGGCGCTTGCCGGCGGCGTCACCGTCATGGTGACCCCCGGCGCCTTCGTCGAGTTCTCCCGCCAGGGCGGCCTCGCCCCGGACGGGCGCTGCAAGTCCTTCGCCGCCGACGCCGACGGCACCGGCTGGTCGGAGGGGGTCGGCGTGCTGCTCGTGCAGCGGCTCTCCGACGCCCGGCGGCAGGGCCGCCAGGTGCTCGCCGTGGTCGCCGGCAGCGCCGTGAACCAGGACGGCGCGTCCAACGGCCTGACCGCCCCCAACGGCCCCGCCCAGCAGCGGGTGATCCGGCAGGCCCTCGCGAACGCCCGGCTCACCACGGCCGACGTGGACGCCGTCGAGGCGCACGGCACCGGCACGACCCTCGGCGATCCGATCGAGGCGCAGGCACTGCTGGCCACCTACGGCCAGGGCCGCCCCGCCGACCGGCCGCTGCTGCTCGGGTCCATCAAGTCGAACATCGGCCACAGCCAGGCCGCCGCCGGCGTCGCCGGCATGATCAAGATGGTGCAGGCGATGCGGTACGGCCTGCTTCCGCCCACCCTGCACCTCGACGAGCCGACGCCCCACGTGGACTGGTCCGCGGGCGCGGTGTCCCTGCTCACCGAGGCGCGCCCCTGGCCGGCCGTGGACCGGCCGCGCCGGGCCGCCGTGTCGTCGTTCGGCATCAGCGGTACGAACGTCCACCTGATCCTGGAGCAGCCGCCCGCGCCGACCGGCGGGGACGAGCCGCAGGTCGACGGGGAGCCGTCCCGGACGCCGTCGGTGCTGCCGGTGCTGCTCTCGGCCCGGGACGCGGCCGGGCTGTCGGCGCAGGCCGGACGCTGGGCGGCGTGGCTGAGCGGCACCGGGGCCCCGCGTCCGCTGGACGTGGCGTGGTCCTCGGTGGCGTCGCGGTCCGTGCTGGAGCACCGGGCGGTCGTGTCCGGTGCGAGCCGCGACGAGGTGCTGGCGGGCCTCGACGCCGTGGCGGCCGGCGAGCCCTCGGTCGGCGTGGTCGCCGGCCCGGGCGGACAGCCGGGTCAGCTCGCGTTGCTCTTCTCCGGTCAGGGTGCGCAGCGCGCGGGCATGGGCCGGGAGTTGTCGGCCGAGTTCCCGGTGTTCGCCGCGGCGCTGGACGAGGTGTGCGGTCACCTCGACGCGCTGCTGCCGCGTCCGCTGCGGGAGGTGCTGTTCGCGGAGGCGGACTCCGCCGAGGCTGACCTGCTGAACCAGACGGTGTTCACGCAGGCCGGGCTGTTCGCGGTCGAGGTGGCGTTGTTCCGCCTCGTGGAGTCGTTCGGGATCGTGCCCGACGCGCTGGCCGGTCACTCGATCGGCGAGGTGACGGCGGCGCACGTCGCGGGCGTGCTGTCCCTGACGGACGCGTGTGCCCTCGTGGCGGCGCGGGGTCGGTTGATGCAGGCGCTGCCCGCCGGTGGCGGGATGCTGGCGGTGGCGGCGGACGAGGCTGCGGTGGTGGAGTCTCTCGCCGGGCTGGGCGACCGGGTGGGCATTGCGGCCGTCAACGGTCCGGCCGCAGTGGTGGTCTCCGGTGCTGTCGACGCCTTGGACGAGGTGGAGCGGGTCTGGCGGGACCGGGGCGCGCGGACGCGCCGGTTGACGGTGAGTCACGCGTTCCACA
>NZ_JBAKHL010000072.1:0-31891 GCF_036902715.1 Micromonospora sp. CPCC 205546 | reverse complement strand
CCGACCCAACCTCCGCGCGATCGACCGCATCGACTCACCCTCAGCCCGACCCAACCCGATCTGCTCCCGCTCCAGCGAACTCAACCTTGATACCACGACCACCCCAACGAAGATCCCGGAAGGGTGTTGCAACCACCGGTTGAGTCCGCCAGAGGGGCAGTCACGTACCAAGATCTCCCAGGCCCCAACGCCCGGCCCGGCCCGGCCGGCCGGCGTCGATCTGCAGTTGTGGTGCCGCACACAAGGCGCCAGTTCAGGGCACAACGCCCACCACAGGTGCATGATCCACCCGGGAGGGGGGCGGGCTTGTTCGGTCCCGCGGCTTGGCAGGGTCGCGGGGTACCGGGGCACCGCAGCTCGGGGCGATCTCGGGATGGCGGCACAGGGCGCGGCGGCCGGTGGTAGCTCGACGAGGTGGCCGTCGACCCGCGTGACGACCACGCGGTCCGCGTGGTCGCCCCCGGCCAGTTCACGACGCAGCCACCGGGCCTGCGGCGTCCGGGTGGGGCGGGCTCGGCGCCGGCCGGCGCGTCCGTACGCCGGCCGGCCGGGCGCCCCGGGGTGGTCGACGTACGGTCTCAGTGGGACAGGTCGCGGTCCGGGGTCTGACCGTCCGAGTAGGCGCTGCGGTAGATCGTGCCCCTGCCGGTCGGGTCCGGCGCGTAGGGCAGGGGGGCGGGGTCGACGGGCGGGGCGGGATCCTCGGCCGCGCCGCGGCGCGCCCGGACGACGCGGGAGACCACGAACCAGCCGGCGGCCGCCACGCAGGCGACGATGACCACCTTCTGCAGCACGCCGGCGTAGCCCTCGACCAGGTGCCAGTTGTCGCCGAGCAGGTAGCCGGCCATCACGAAGGTGGTATTCCAGATCAGGCTGCCGAGCGTCGTGTAGACCGCGAAGGTCCACACCGGCATCCGTTCCACGCCGGCCGGGATGGAGATCAGGCTGCGGAAGATCGGAATCATACGGCCGAAGAAGACGGCCTTCACCCCGTGCCGCAGGAACCACTCCTCGGTGCGGTCCACGTCGCTGAGCTTGACCAGCGGCAGCCGCTGCACGATCGCGCGGATCCGCTCCCGGCCGAGCGCGGCCCCGATCCAGTACAGCGCGAGGGCGCCGACCAGCGAGCCGAGCGTGGTCCAGAAGATCGCGCTGGCCACGCTCATCCGACCCTGTCCCGCCACGAAGCCCGCCAGTGGCAGGATCACCTCGCTGGGAATCGGCGGGAAGAGGTTCTCCAGGGCCACGGCCAGACCCGCGCCCGGGCCGCCGAGCCGCTCGACCAGACCGATGACGAAGCCGACCAGTCCGTCCTCGGGCGGAGCGGCCTGACCGGAGTCGGTGCCGGAGGCGAGCAGGGCGTGCGCGGTACGAATCATGGCCCACACGCTACGAACCGATCCTGAGAGTCCGCCACGGGGCCGGCCCTTCCGTCCGCCGCACGGCACCCGGGGACGGGTGCGAGACACCACGGCGGCCCCGCCCCGCCGACCGGCGCGCACCGGTGGGTGTCGGACCACTCGCCTAGAGTCATCCGCGCACGGCGGGCGAGGAGAGGCGGCGGCATGCGGAGGCGACCGACCCCGGGGACGGTCCGCGCGACGGAGGGCACCACCATCGCGTACGAGCGCGGCGGCACCGGGACGGCGCCACGATGACCGGCCGGCTGGCGCAGCTGTGGCGCTACCCGGTCAAGTCGATGCTGGGTGAGCGGCTGTCCGCCGTCGACGTCGGCCCGGCGGGCGTGGCGGGCGACCGGCGGCTGGCCCTGCGGCACCGGGGCACCGGGCGCGTGGCCAGCGCGAAGCACCCTCGACTGTGGCGCGACCTGCTGACGCTGCGCGCGGCCGGCGCCGTGCCCGGGCCGGTACGCATCACGCTGCCCGACGGGCGGGTCGTGTCCAGCGTGGATCCCGACGTCGACGGGGTGTTGTCCCGGGTGCTCGACATGCCGGTGACGCTGATCGACCGGCCGCCCGCCGGGGCGGTCCTGGACCGGGCCGACCCGGAGGCGGTGCTGGCCGCCGGTCTCGCCGCGGAGGTGCCGGTCGACGCCAACCCGCTCGGCGCGGCGGCGCCGGGCACGTTCTTCGACTTCGCGCCGGTGCACCTGCTCACCACGGCCACCCTGGCCCGGCTGGCCGCCCAGCCGCCCGGCGGCACCGTCGACGCGGTGCGCTACCGGCCCAACCTCGTGCTCGACGTCGACGTGGACGGCTTCGCCGAGAACGACTGGGTCGGCCGCGAGCTGCGGATCGGCCCGGAGCTGGTCCTGCGGGTGCTCGCCCCGACCCCACGCTGCGCGGTGCCGACCCTGGCACACGGGTCGCTGCCCCGGCAGATCGAGGCGCTGCGCGTCCCGGCCCGCCTCAACCGGGTGGCGCCGCTGCCTCAGCTGGGCCCGCAGCCGTGCGTGGGGGCGTACGCGCAGGTGGTGCGGGGCGGTCGGGTGGCGCAGGGGTCCGCGGTCGAGATCGGCTGAGCCGGCTCAGTCGTCGTCCTCGTCGTCGTCGCGGGACGGCGTGGCGACCCGGTCCAGCAGGGCGTCGAGGCGGGCCGCGGTGTCGGGCGGGATCTGTCCCTCCTCGGCGGCCTCGGCGAGTCGCTCCCGCAGCTGCTCGACCCGCTTGTGCCGGTCCTTCGGCTTGTCCCGGCTCAGGTCGGCGAGCTTGTCGCGCAGCCCCTCGACCGTCTTGCGGTCGACCTCGCCGCGGGCCTGTGCCCAGGCGAGCACGGCGGCGAACTCCGCGATGAACTGGGGCAGGCCGACCGGTTCGGGTCGCGTGGTCGCCGGCGGCGGGGCGGAGGTCCTGCTCGGCGCCGGTGTCGGCCTGGCGGAGGTCGGGCCGGCGGGCGGCGTGCCGGTGGTGGCGGGCGCCGCCGCCGGAGGCGGGCTTGCGCCGTCGGTGAGGACGATCGCCCCGACGAGCCCGACGAGCAGCGCGGCGCCGACGGCGACCAACCCGGTGGCGGGCCGGGTACGCGTCGCCCCCGCACCGCCGGCCGGGGCGGGCCGCCCGGCACGGGCGACCACGGGGTGGCGCCCGCCCCCAGGGTCGGGGTACGACACTCCGGCGCGGCCGGTGACGGGCCCCGGGACCGGAGCCGGCCGGGCCCGGTCGACCAGCGTCGGCGGGTGTGCCGGCGGGACAACGGCACCGGCGGACAGGGCCGGCGGGGCAGCCGCACCGGCGGAGAGTGTCGGCGACACGACGGCACCGCCGGACAGGGTCGGTGGGGTGTCCGTGGTCGGGCCGGCCGCTGCTGCCGCGGCGAGGCGGGCGGAGAGGTGGGCGGCGCCCGGCCGGTGCGTCGGGTCGGTGGCGAGGCAGGCCAGGGTCAGCTCGGCGACGTCGGCCGGGAGCCCGGGTACCGGCGGGGGCGGCACGGGCCGGTCCCCCGCGTGCACCTCCAGCGCGTCCTCCCAGGTCTGCACGGGCCGCGGGGCCCGCCCGGTCAGGGTGCGGTAGAGCAGCGCCCCGAGGGCGTAGACGTCGCTGGCGGGGTCCGGCGGCCCGGGTCGCATCCGCTCGGGGGCGAAGTAGGCGGGCGTACCCATCAGCAGCTCGCCGGTGTGCCCGGCGCGGGGGTGGTGCGGCCCGGCGAGCGCGGCGATGCCGAAGTCGAGCACCTTGGCGCCGGTGTCGGTGAGCATGACGTTGCCGGGCTTGACGTCGCGGTGCACCACGCCGATGCGGTGGGCGGCGGCGAGCGCCGCGGCGACCTGACCGGCCATCCGCACCGCCTGCGGCCAGGGCAGCGGACCGTCCGCGAGCCGATCGGCGAGGTTGCGCCCCTGCACCAGCTCCATCACCAGGTACGGCACGACCATGCCGCCGCCCAGGGTCGCCTCGCGGTAGTCGTACACCTGGGTGACGTGCGGGTGGGTGAGCCGGGCGGCGGCGCGGGCCTCGCGCTGGATGGTGGCCCGCAGCTGCGGGTCGGTGGCGAACTCCCGGGTGAGCGCCTTGACCGCGACGGGGCGGTGCAGCACCTCGTCGTCGGCACGCCACACCTCGGACATCCCGCCGAGGCCGATGCGCTCGCGCAGGACGTACCGGTCGTGCAACCGCAGGTCGGGCGAGAACGGCGACATAGCCGTTCAGTCTGCCCTGCCGGCGGGGGCGGCCACCAGCGTGGTGCCCGGTCGGGGGCGCCGTCGGCACGGACCGGGCCCGCTGTGGACGGCACGGAGGCGGACGACCAGGCGCCGGCAGCCGGCGTCCGCCCGGGGCGGTCAGCGCTTGCGGGCCACCGCCGCGTACATGCTGACCTCGGCCGCCGTCGGGCGGGGCTGTGGGGCGTCCTCGGCACGCCACTCGGCGACCGAGGTGACGCCGGGCTCCACCAGCTCCAGCCCGTCGAAGAAGCGGGTGAACTCGTCGCGGGTCCGCAGGTTGATCAGGCCGTGCGGGCTGCCACCCCGGGCCGCCTCCTTGGCCTGCTGGGCGACCTGCGGGGGCAGGTGGTCGTGGGTGGCGTGCGAGGCCGCCAGGTAGCTGCCCGGCGGCAGCGCGTCCAGCAGCCGCGTGACCACGGCGTAGGGGTCGTCGTCGTCGCCGACGAAGTGCAGGATCGCGACCAGCATCAGGGCGACCGGCTTGGACAGGTCGATGGTGCGCAGCAGGTCGGGATGGCGCAGGATCAGGTCGGGGTCGCGCAGGTCGGCGTCGATGTAGGCGGTCGCGCCCTCGGGCGAGCTGGTCAGCAGCGCCCGGGCGTGCGCGAGCACGATCGGGTCGTTGTCGACGTAGACCACCCGCGACTCGGGGATGACCGCCTGGGCGACCTCGTGGGTGTTGTCGGCGGTCGGGATGCCGGTGCCGATGTCGAGGAACTGGCGGATGCCCGCCTCGCGGGCGAGGTGCCGCACGGCCCGCTGGAGGAAACGCCGGTTCTCCAGGGCGGCGGTGCGGATCGTCGGGAAGGACGCCGCCACCATGTCGCCGGAGTCCCGGTCGGCCTGGAAGTTGTCCTTGCCGCCGAGCCAGTAGTTGTACCGGCGGGCGGGGTGGGCAACCGAGGTGTCGATGCGGTCGCTCGGGTGGGTGGGGCCGGTCGTGCCCGGGGCATCGGTGGTCAAGGCAGCCTCCACGATCTGCGCCACCCGCGACGGGGGCGTCCGTCCACTGTCGCCGGTCGGCGACCATGTTAGCCGCCGCGTCCCGAGGGCGAGACCCCGCCGTGGTCACCCCGGGTAGAGCTCGTCCAGGATCCCGCCGAGGATCTCGGGCGTACGCTCCGGCGGCTCGGCCTCCACGCAGAGGCGCTCCATCGCGACCGCGTAGTAGTCGAGGTCGTCGCGCTTGTCGAGGTAGAGCGCGCTGGTGAGCTGCTCGATGTAGACGATGTCGGGCAGTTCCCGGTCACCGAAGCGCAGGATGGTGAAGGCCCCGCCCGCCGCGGCGTGGCCCCCGGCGGCGAACGGGATGACCTGGAGCCGGATGTTGGGCGACTTGGTCGCCTCGACCAGCGCCGCGACCTGGTCGCGCATGACCTGCGGGCCGCCGATCGGCCGGCGCAGTGCGGCCTCGTCCACCACCGCCCAGAGCTGCGGGGGGTTCTCGCGGTGCAGCAACCGCTGCCGTTGCATGCGCAGCGCGACGCGGCGCTCGATCTCCGCCGGCGCGGCCCGCCCGTGCCCCAGCAGCACCACCGCCCGGGCGTACTCCCGGGTCTGGAGCAGACCGGGGACGAACTGGACCTCGTAGCTGCGGATGAGCGCGGCGGCCGCCTCCAGCCCGAGGTACGACTGGAACCAGCTGGGCAGCACGTCGCCGTAACGGTGCCACCAGCCGGGGCTGTTGGCGTCGCGGGCCAGCTTGAGCAGCGCCTCCCGCTCCTCGGACGCGGTGACGCCGTAGAGGGTGAGCAGGTCCGCGACGTCGCGTTCCTTGAAGCCGACGCGGCCCAGCTCCATCCGGCTGATCTTCGACTCGGAGGAGCGGATCTCCCAGCCGGCGCCCTCCCGGGTCACCCCGCTGGACTCACGCAGCCGGCGCAACTGGGCGCCGAGCAGCATCCGCAGCACGGTCGGGCCGGTCCCTTGACCGCCCTCGGCGGGACCCATCGTCACAGCCGACCTCCACACGCCGGTTCGTGCCGACCAGGTGCCCCCGCCGGCCGACGCGTAAGCATGCCATGGACCGTGAGTGAGGTGAACTCCTTCGGTGCGGTGGATCCGTGTCGCGGGAGGGAGGCGGTCGGCCGATCGGCGGGACGTGATCAGTCGAGCAGGTTGTCGAAGTCGCCGTCGCGGGCGCCGAGCACGAAGGCGGCGATCTCGTCCACCGTGTAGATCAGCGCCGGCCCCTCGGGGTGCCGGGAGTTGCGCAGGGCGATTCCGGCGCCGCCGGGCAGTTCGGCCAGCTCGACGCAGTTGCCGCTGGGGTTGCTCCGGCGGCTCTTCTGCCAGGCGAGCGGGGGCAGCTGATTGGTGGGAACGCCGTTCGGAGGCTGCTGCATGGACGTCTTTCTCTCGCGAGCCCCCGCGACGCCGGGCGGCGGCGCCCGGTGAGGGGCGCGCGGCATCGGCGAAGGCTTCCTGCACGTGCATCTGCTATTGCATCTGCATCGGACAGCGAGCATGATAACCCACGTGAACGGTACCCATCTGTTCACTCTGAGTCACCTGACCTGGGCTGCCGCCCGGAGGGGCGGGCCCCGGCGCGGGCGCGGACCCCCGCGCGCGGGGGCCGGGGACACCACGGCGATGGGAGGTCGCGTGCCGGATCCGTTGACCATCGCGTCCGGCATCTGTGCCGCCGGGGCACTCGCCACCTCCTGGCAGTTGCGCCGCCGGGCGATCCAGGCCGAGGTCGAGATCAGGCACCTCCAGGCCGAGCTCGCCGCCGAGCGGCACGCCGCCAGCCACGACCCCCTCACCGGGCTGCCCAACCGCCGCGCGTTCCACCGGCTGGCCGCCACGCTGCTCACCGACGCCGCCGGCCAGCCGCTGATCGCCGTCGTGCTCGACCTCGACGACTTCAAGCAGATCAACGACCGCTATGGGCACTCCGCCGGCGACCAGGTGCTGGTCAGCGTCGCCCAGCGGCTCGCCGCCTTCGCCGGGGACAACCTGGTGGCCCGGCTCGGCGGCGACGAGTTCGCCGGCCTGCTGGCCACCCCGACGATCGACCGGCGGTGGATCGAGCACGCCACCCGGCGGCTCTGCGACAGCCTCGCCGCGCCGATCCCGCTGGGCGGGCTCAGCGTCCGGGTGACCGCCTCGGTCGGGCTCGCGCCCGTCACCGGGCCCGCGCAGCTCACCGAGGCGCTCGACAGGGCCGACGCCGCCATGTACCGGGCCAAGAGCCTCGGGGTGGCCCGCCCACCCCGGCAGCTCGTCGACACCGCCCACCTGGCGGAGTGCTGAGGCCCCGGAGGACTACCCCACCGGTCCACGTCCGAGGCGGGCTCCCGACGTGTCCCCCGCCGGTCGCCGGGTATGCCGCCGGGGTCAGCGCCCACCGGCCGAGAGGGGAACCACCGTGGCGAGCATCCGGGCCGTGGTCCTCAACTGCACGCTCAAGCGGTCCCCCGCACCGTCGAGCGCGGAGGTGCTCGGGCGCGAGGTGCTCGACGCCCTCGCCGAACAGGGCGTGGCGGGCGACCTGGTCCGGGTGGTCGACCACGACGTGCGGTTCGGGGTCTCCGTCGACGAGGGCGACGGCGACGGCTGGCCGGCCATCCGGTCCAGGCTGATGGCCGCGCAGATCCTCGTGATCGCCACGCCGATCTGGCTCGGTCAGCCGTCCTCGGTGTGCAAGATGGTCCTCGAACGGCTCGACGCCGAGCTCTCCGAGACCGACGCCGAGGGCCGGCTGCTCACCTACGGCAAGGTGGCCGGCGTCGCGGTCGTCGGCAACGAGGACGGCGCGCACCACACCATCGCCGAGGTGCAGCAGGCCCTCAACGAGGTCGGGTTCACCTGCCCGGCGGCGGGGGCCACCTACTGGGTCGGCGAGGCCCTCAACAAGGTGGACTACCTCGACGCGCGGCCGAAGCCCGACACCACGGGGCGCACCACCAAGGCGTTGGCGCTCAACGCCGCGCACCTCGCCCGGTTGCTGGCCGAGCAGCCGTACCCGCCGCCGGATGCCAGCGCCGCCGCCGTCGGCCCGAGCAGGGAACCGGCCTGACGGTCAGCGCCAGCCGTAGCCGGCGCGCAGGGCCTGCCCGACCCGGTCGAAACGGGCCCGGTCCAGCACCGCGCCCTCCCGTCGGATGCTGTCCTCCCGCATGGTCAGCACGCGGTCCAGCCGCACCCAACTCGGCCGGTTGTCCCGGTCCCACTCGCCCGGTCCGAGCCCGAGCCAGTGCCGCTGCCCGGCGCGCTCGCTCTGGCTGGAGAGCATCAGCCCGAACAGGGTCCGGCTGTGCCGGCCCACCACCAGCACCGGGCGGTCCTTGCCCTGACGCGGGTCGTCCTCGTACGGCACCCACGTCCAGACGATCTCCCCCGGATCGGCGTGCCCGTCGAGCTCCGGGGCGTACGCCAACTGCCGGCGCTGCAGCGCGGCGACCTGACGGGGGCGGGCGACCTGCGCCGGACCCGGTCGGGGCCGGCGCGGCGACGGGATCACGCTGCCGACGCGGGCCGCCACACTCCTCAGAAGTCCTGCCACGCCGGCAGCCTATCCCCCATCGGGCCACCGGGCCCGGTGGGGACGATCCGGTGGACCGGGCCCGGACGAGCCGCCAGGATCGGCGCCGTGCCGGTTCCCCGCCATCGGATCCGTGCCCGTCACACCGCCGAGACCGTGACGGTGTACCAGGCGTACCCGCCGGAGATCGCCGCCCCGGCGCTGGCCGCCGGTCGCTTCGTGCCGCCGACCAAGCGGGAGCGGATGACGGGCGCCCGGGCGCGACCGTGAGCCGACCGGCGCCGCGCGGGCCCGGGCGGCGCCGCACCCACCCGGCACGTGCTTGACTGAGGGTCGGTGCCGGCACGGGCGGGGGTGGGGCAGGTGCTCTTCGAGACGCGCGCGCGGGGCCCGGCCGCGGGGCCGGCGGCCGTCGACCCGCCCCGGCCGCACGCCCGCTGCCGGCTTCGGGGCACCGGCGCGGCGGCGCTCGCCCTGCTCCTGCTGATCAGCGGCTGTACCCCGAGTGGGCGTCCGGAACCCCCGCCGGCCGACGCCGCGTCCGCCACCGCCGGCACGGGTCCGTCCCTTACGGCGGCCGCGCCGACGGTGGAGGCCCGCGAGGACCTGGCGGGCCTGTTCCGGCAAGCCGGGCTGCGGGGCACCTTCGTGCTGTACGACGTGACGGCCGGACGCGTCGTCACGGTCGACCGGGAGCGGGCCGCACGCCGGCTCGTCCCCGCCTCGACGTTCAAGATCCCGCACAGTCTGATCGCGCTGGAGACCGGAGTGGTGCGCGACGAGCGGGAGAAGGTCCCGTACGGCGGCCGGCCGCAGCGCGTCGCCGCCTGGGAGCGGGACATGGGGCTGCGCGACGCAGTCCGGGTCTCCAACGTGCCGGTGTTCCAGGAACTGGCCCGCCGCATCGGGCCGGACCGGGAGCGCGAGTGGCTGCGCCGGCTCGGCTACGGCAACGGCCAGGTCGGGTCGGCGGTGGACCGGTTCTGGCTGGACGGGCCGCTGGAGATCTCGGCCGTCGAGCAGGCCCGGTGGCTGGCCCGGTTGGCCCGGGGCGAGCTGCCGGCCGACCGGGGACACCAGGCGACCGTCCGGGACATCCTGCGCCTGGAACGCACCGCCGGGTACGCCCTGCACGGCAAGACCGGCCAGACGGACGCCACCGACCCGGGCGTCGGCTGGTGGGTCGGCTGGGTCGAGCGCGGCGACCGGCTCTACTGCTTCGCGCTCAACGTGGACATCCGCGCCGACGGCGACGCCGACAAGCGCCTGCCGCTGGGCCGGCAGCTGCTGCACCGCCTCGGCGCCCTGCCCGCCCCCTGACCCCGCCCACCGAGGAGCCCCGATGGCCGACACCGACGTCGCATTCCACAAGGTCGTTCCGACGCTGCCCGTACGCGACGTGTCGGCGTCGGTCCGCTGCTACGTCGACACGCTGGGCTTCACCCTCGGCGGTCGGACGGGCGAGGAGTTCGCCTCGGTGTTCCGGGGCGAGGACGCCGCGGTCAACATCTACCTTCGGCGTTGTCCGGGCGATTTCACCCCGGCGGAGTGCTTCGTCATGGTCACGGATCCCGACGCGCTGCACGCCACGTACGCCCGACGGGACGTGACCGTCGTCGAGCCACCCCGGGACACCGAGTGGGGATACCGGCAGTTCACCGTCGCGGATCCCGACGGCCACCGGCTGCACCTGTTCCGGCACCTCGACCGGGCGGGAACACCCCCGGTTGAGGACGGCGGATAACCGCTTGCCGCACGTGGGCGGCTCCGGAATCGTATGGGGCATGACGTTCTGACGGGCAACATCCATCGCCACAGGCGCGGCACCGACCGGCGCCGTGGCGCCGTCCGTCC
Source organism: Micromonospora sp. CPCC 205546 (assembly GCF_036902715.1). Taxonomy (NCBI): domain Bacteria; kingdom Bacillati; phylum Actinomycetota; class Actinomycetes; order Micromonosporales; family Micromonosporaceae; genus Micromonospora; species Micromonospora sp. CPCC 205546. The sequence goes on along the minus strand of NZ_JBAKHL010000072.1, from coordinate 21,431 downwards.
ATCCCCGTATGCGCGAGAAGCGAGCGTCCTTGTTCAAGCACCGTCCCCTGCCCCGGTCCGCCCCGGCCACCGTCGCCGTGTTCGCCTCCCCCACGAGCTGGATCGAGTCCGACGCCCTCGCCCAGTGCCAGCAGGTCGCCGCCCTCGACGGCATGATCCACGTCGCCGCCATGCCGGACCTGCACCCCGGCAAGGGTGCCCCCATCGGCGCCGCCATGGCGTCGACCGTGTTGTACCCGTTCCTGGTGGGCTCCGACATCGGCTGCGGCATCGCCGTGTTCCCGATCAGACTCAAACGGGCCGTGCCGGAGCGGCTCGCCGCCCGCTTCCCCGACCTCGACCACCCGCTCGACCCCGAGCGGGACGCCGACGACCCTGCCTGGGCAGTCGTCACAGGCGGCATCCCCGCCGGTCACACCGAGGGACTCGGCACGGTCGGTCGGGGCAACCACTTCGTCGAGCTGGCGCGCGTCGGGACCGTCTTCGAGCCGGGCCACGCGAGTCGCCTCGGGCTCGACGCCGGCGACCTCGTGCTCGTCGTCCACTCCGGCTCCCGGGGGCTGGGCGAACGCGTCCTGCGGGCGCACACCGAAGCCCACGGCGCGGGTCCCGCCCCGGACCCGGCGGCCTACCTGGCGGCGCACGACGACGCCGTACGGTGGGGAGCGCTCAACCGGCGGCTGCTGGCCGCCCGGGTCGCCCACGCCCTGGGGGCCGAGCCGACCGAGCCCGTCGTCGACCAGTGCCACAACCTGGTCCAGGTCCGCGACGGGGTCTACCTGCACCGCAAGGGCGCGGCGCCGGGCGACGGCCGCGACGTGCTCGTCGCCGGCACCCGGGGCACCCCCTCCTACCTGGTGGCCGCCCACGCCGGCCCGGACGCCAACCACTCCGTGGCCCACGGGGCGGGCCGCAAGATGTCACGCGCCGACGCCCTGCGCCGCAGCCGCGCCAAGCACACCGTCGAGGAACTGCGGCGCACCCCCGTGGGGTCGCTGGTGGTGTGCGGCGACCGGCAGTTGCTCTTCGAGGAGGCACCGACCGCCTACAAGCGCATCGAACGCGTGATCGGCGACCTCGTCGCCCACGAGTTGGCCACGCCCGTGGCCACCACGGTTCCCCTGGTCACCTACAAGACGCCCGACGTGGCGGCCGCCGCCCGCCCCGGCCGCCGCGACGAGCGCCGCACGCGGGGCCGGTCGTGAGCCTGCACCTGCTCATGTCCGCCGGGCGCGGCCCCCAGGAGTGCGCCTGGGCACTGGCCCGGCTGCTGCGCCGCCTGGAGGCCGACGCCGCCAGCCGGGGCGTGACGACCCACCGCGTGCAGACGGTGCCCGGTGACCGGCCCGGCACCCACCGGTCGGCCCTGATCAGGATCGACGGCGGCGACGCCGGGGCGTTCGTCGCCTCGTGGACCGGCACCCTGTGCTGGCAGGCCCCCAGCCCGTACCGGGCGGGCGCCGGCCGGAAGAACTGGTACGTCGTCGCCCGACCGTGCCAGCTCGACAGCCCGGCGACGACGTTCGCGGAGGCGGACGTCGACATCGTGGCCTGCCGCACCGGCGGGCCCGGCGGCCAGCACCGGAACAAGGCCAGCACGGCCGTGCGGGCGACCCACCGTCCCTCGGGCATCGTCGTCGTGGTCGACACCGAGCGGCAGTTCAGCCTGAACCGCCGCCTCGCCCTCCAGTTGCTGCGGCAACGCATCGCGGGCGGCGACGAGGCCGGAGCGCGTGCCCTCGTCGCCGCCCGGTGGCGCGTCCACGACGAACTCGTGCGCGGCGACCCCACCCGCGTCGAACGCCCGCAACGGTCGGACCCGGCATCCGCCCCGCCGCGGCGGACTCGCCCACGTCGGGGCCGCTCGACCCACGACCCGGACGCGTCAGCCTCGTGAGCGGCAGACCAGCGAGGTCGACACCCGCCGTCGGCGAGCGCGCGGCGGGAACCGGGCGGCCGTCGGGCGATCACCCGCACCCGCGCGTCCGCCGGGCGGTTGCCGCCCTGCCTCCCCACCGACCCGCCGTGCGCGCTGGCGGTGGCGGCGGCCCGGGAAGGGATCGGTGCGGCCTGCCTCCCACCGGCCCGCCGTGCGCGCTGGCGGTGGCGGGGGCCCGGGAAGGGATCGGTGCGGGCGGGACGACGGCCGTCCGAAGGGCGACGGTGACGGTCAGCGGGAGCCACCCGGCGACGGTGCCGGCCCGGTGACGGACGAGGCGGTGGTGCGGGTGCCCGGCCCGGCGCCGGGCGGGGCCGGGCGGCACTCCAGGTAGGCGTCCAGCAGGGCCGCGCCGGTGAGCATCGCGCGGCCCCTGGCCGAGAGGCGGGCGCGCCAGTCGGACAGCATCGACTCGAGCGGCGCGACGCCTCCGGCGGAGCGGACCTGGGCGATCAGCGCGGCGATCTGCTCCAGCAGGTAGCCGCCCCGTCTGAGCTGGTGGGCCAGCCGGGCGTCGCGCACGTCGGCCGCGCTGTAGATCCGGTAGCCCGTCTGCGGATCGCGGCGGGGCCGGACCACGCCCGCGCGTTCCCACTTGCGCAGGGTGGCCGGGCGGATGCCGAGCCTTCTCGACAGGGGACCGACGAACGTGTCGCCGCGTTCCTGCGGCACCGGCTCGAGGTCGCGGAGTGCGGCTTCGACGGCGCGCAGGGTGCGGCGGTCGTCGAGGAGCTGGGCGTGGCTTTCGTCGATGAGCCGGAGCGCGTCCTCGGTCGCATCCCGGTTGGCCGCCTGCATGATCGCCGTGGCCGTCTGGTGCCCGTGGCCGCGCACGAGGGCGAGGAACGCGTGCAGCGCCTGTGCGTGCAGCGGCGTGTAGGTGCGGTAGCCGTGCGAGGTGCGTGCGGCGGCCGGCAGGATGCCGGCCGCCTCGTAGTTCCGGACCGCCTGCGCGGACAGCCCGTGCGCGCGCGCCAGATCAACCGGCCTGAGCCGCTCACTGTTTTGAAGGTTCCGCCCCATCGTCCTGCCAATATCGCGGAGAAGTTTCCACCGGGAGTTCAACGATACCGTTGAGGATATGACTGCTGGCATCAGAGACGCCGCCCATCCCGTCGAGGCCTCGGCCGTCATGGGCCTCCTCCCGACCCGGCCGCGGCTGCTCGCCCTGGGCGAGCCCACTCACGGCGAGGACCTCCTGCTCGACGTACGCAACGACCTGTTCCGGCAGCTCGTCGAGCAGGAGGGCTACCGGACGATCGCGATCGAGAGCGACTGCCTGACGGGCCTGGTCGTGGACGACCACGTCACGTCCGGCGCGGGCACCCTCGACGAGGTCATGGCGCGCGGCTTCAGCCACGGGTGGGGCGCCCTCCCGGCCAACCGCGAGCTGGTGCGCTGGATGCGCGCGTACAACGACGGCCGGCCCGCGGCGCAGCGGCTGCGCTTCGCCGGCTTCGACGGCCCGCTGGAGATCACCGGGGCCGCGAGCCCCCGACAGGCCCTCAGCGCACTGCACGCCTACCTCGCCGCCGGGGCCGACGCCGACCTGCTTCCCTGCGACGCCGAGACGCTCGACCGCCTGCTCGGCGCGGACGACCGCTGGACCGATCCCGCCGCGATGACGGACCCGTCCCGGTCCGTGGGGCAGACGCCCGAGGCCAGGCGGCTGCGGCTGCTCGCCGACGACCTGGTGACGCTGCTCGACGCGCAGACGCCTCAGCTGGTCGCGACGTCCGCACCTCAGGACTGGGAGCGGGCACGCCTGTACGGTCGCACCGCCACCGGACTGCTGCGCTACCACTTCTGGATGGCCGACACGTCGCCGGGCCGCCTGGCGCGGCTGCTGGCCCTGCGGGACTCGATGATGGCCGCCAACCTGCTCGCCATCGCCGCGCGGGGCCCGGCGCTGGTGCACGCGCACAACGGCCACCTCCAACGGCACAAGGGCACGATGCGGATGGGCGGCTCGCTGCTGCGATGGTGGAGCGCCGGCGCGATCGTCGGCGCCCACCTGGGCGAGGAGTACGCCTTCCTCGCCACGGCCCTCGGCACGATCAGCCACCGGGGAGTGGACGCCCCGCCTGCGGACACCGTCGAGGGGCTGCTGTACGCGCTACCGGAGCAGCGTCACGTCGTCGACGCCCGCCGGCTGGCCGACGCCCTCGCCACCGTGCCGCCCGCCGCCCGGGTGTCCCCCTGGTTCGGTTACGCCCCGCTCGATCCGGCCCACGTGGCCGGCACCGACGGGATCGTGTTCGTCAGGGACGTCCGGCGGGGTCGGGCTGGCCCCGGGTGAGGCAGGCGAGGAGTTCCCGGTAGGCCTCGTCCACCCTGCCGTGCTCGCTGCGCACCACCCGGGTCGCGGGGCGGGTGGCGACGACCGCGAGCAGCCGGTCGTACATCGCCGCCAGCTCCGCGGCCCCGCCGTGGCGCTCGAGCATGCGCTGGGCGTCGAGGTGCGCCGGATCCGTGGAGGTACGGCTGCGCTCGGCGAAGCGCCGCAGCGCGTTCTCCCTGCTGTCGAGCAGGACCATCTCGTGGAACGTCGCGCCGGTGTCGCGCGCCACGCCCTCGGCCTGCACGATGAAGTCGGCGCGGCCGAGGAACTGAGGGATGATCACGTCGTGGCCACCGGCCAGGTGTGCCCGGGCCGCCGCCAGGGCGACGGTGCGGGCGAGGAGCCCGGCCGCGCCGGCATGGTCCCGCCACCGCCCGACGAGGTCACGGATCCGGTCGATGTCGAGGTCGAGCGCGAGCGGGTGGTCCTCGACGTACCGGCGGGCCAGCGTCGACTTGCCGCAGCCGGGTGGCCCGTTGAGCACGATCAGGCGCGGCACGGGCACGGCGGCCGACGGGACCCGCGTCACGACGCACCTCCTCGGTCGACCCGGCGCCGCCGGGAGGACGGACGCCCACGATCGTACGTCCGACCGCCGGCGACCGGGGTCCGGGCGCCCGGCGGCGGCCGGCCCCGGTCTCGGGGCCGGCCGTCGAGAGGGCCGGTGCTCAGGAGGCGTCGGGATCCGCGGCCGTCGGCCGTGCGGCGGCCGAGACGAGGGCGCGCAGCTCCGGGGACATCGTGGCGCTGTCGGGCTCGCGCCGCAGCTCCCGCAGCAGCCCGACGACCATGCCGACCATCACGAACAGGAACGGCAGCGCGGCCAGGATCGTCAGCGACTGCAGGGCGGACAGCCCGCCGGCGAGCAGCAGCACCGCGGCCACCAGGCCGGTCAGGACGCCCCACATCGAGACCAGCCAGGCCTTCGGCTCCAGGTTGCCGCGCGAGGAGAGCGTGCCCATCACCACCGAGGCGGCGTCCGCGCCGCTGACGAAGAAGAGCGCCACCAGCACCATGACCAGGATCGCGGTGACGGTGAAGAAGGGGAACTCCCGCAGGACCGCGAAGAGCGCCGCCTCCGGGCTCTCCGCCACCGCGGCCGACAGGTCGGTGCCGCCGAGTTGCAGGTCGATGGCGGTGCCGCCGAACACCGAGAACCACACGACGCTGACGAGGCTCGGGATGGCCACCACGCCGAGGATGAACTGGCGGATGGTGCGGCCCTTGGAGATGCGGGCGATGAAGGCGCCGACGAACGGGGTCCAGGAGATCCACCAGGCCCAGTAGAAGATGGTCCAGCCTGCCATCCACTGCTCGCCGCCGAAGGCGCCGGTGCGGAAGCTCATCGGGATGAGGTCGTAGAGGTAGCCGCCGGTCGACGCGGTGAGCGTGTTCAGGACGAAGACCGTCGGACCCACCACGAGCAGGAAGAACATCAGCGCCACCGCGAGCACCATGTTGGTGTTCGACAGGAACTGGATGCCCCGCTTGACGCCCGTGACGGCGGAGATCACGAACGCCACGGTGAGCACCGCGATGATGCCGATCGCCAGCGGGGTCGACTTGGGCACGTCCCAGAGGTTCGTCAGACCACTGTTGATCTGGAGGGCGCCGAGGCCGAGGGAGACGGCCGACCCGAACAGCGTCGCGAAGATCGCGAAGATGTCGATGGCCCGGCCGGGTCCGCGGTTGGCGCGCTCGCCGATGAGCGGGAAGAAGGCGCTGCTGATCAGGCCGCGCCGGCCCTTGCGGAAGGTGAAGTAGGCAATCGTCAGGCCCACCACGGCGTAGATCGCCCACGGGTGCAGCGCCCAGTGGAAGAACGAGTACTCCATGGCGACCCGGGCGGCCTGCGGGGAGTTCGGTTCGGTGAGGCCGCGCGGCGGGGTCGCCAGGTGCGACAGTGGCTCGGCGGCGCCCCAGAACATCAGGCCGATTCCCATTCCGGCGCTGAACATCATCGCCACCCAGGACACGGTGGAGAACTCGGGCTTGTCGTCGTCGCGGCCGAGCTTGATCCGGCCGTACCGGCTGAGCGCCAGCCAGACCGACAGCACCACGAAGCCGGTGCTGGCCAGCACGAACACCCAGCCGAACGACCGGACCACCCAGTCGAGCGCGGTGCCGGTGACCGAGGCCAGGTTGTCGGTGGCCGCGATGCCCCACACGACGAAGAGGACGGTCACCGCGGCGGCGACGCCCAGCACCGTACGGTCGACGCCCTGCGCGAGCCGGGACGCTCGGGGCGGTGCGTCCTCCGGCGGGGTGTCGTCGTCGGTCGCCGGGCCTGTGGCGGACACGGTCATGGTGTGTGGACCTCCGTGGGCCTGCGGGCGCACAGGCCGCGTCGCGGCACCGCGCGCCGGTCGGCCCGCATCTCGGGTTGTCCCGCGCCCCGTTTGGGCGCCCGGGAACTCGGACGGTCGTCGCTGACGTCGCCGGCCGGCCGCAGAGAGTTCCACCGGAACTGGCCCGCCACGGACGTCGGCGCCGACCGGCGATTACTCTCGGCGTCGATGTTGGAGGAGACCCTGCGGTCTCATGACAGTCGTGTGACAGAACCGGGTGCGGCGGCGGTCGCCCGCTCGTGTCGTGCCGCGACGGGTACGCACCGGCGGGTGCGACGCGGTTCGACGGCCGACGCGGGGTGACGGCGGCCCGTGGTGGTGACGGCGGCCCGCCGAGCGGGCACAGTGAAGCGGTGACGACCGACATCCGCACCCCCCTGGCCCGCTACGCCGACCGCCTGCACGCCGTGATCGGCGACGGGCACCATGTCGCCTCCCCGCTCGGCGCGTGGCTGCTGCTGGCACTCGCCGCGCCGGCCGCCACCGGCCCGACCCGCGCGGCGCTGGAGGAGGTGCTCGGCACCGACGCGCGGGCCGCCGCGGAGGCCGCCGGCGCCCTGCTGGGGGCGCCGCACCCGCTGGTCCCCTCGGCGACCGCGTTCTGGCACCGGCCGGGGCGCGAGACGACCGGGCTCGACGGGTGGCGGGCGACCCTGCCCGCGTCGACCGCGACCGGAGCGCTGCCGGACCAGGCGGGGCTCGACGGGTGGGCCCGCGAACACACGCTCGGCCTCATCGAGGCGTTTCCGCTGACGGTCACGCCGGACGTGCTGCTGGTGCTGGCCAGCGCCCTGGCCACCCGGGTCTCGTGGGCGTCCCCGTTCGAGGTGGCGCCGGCCGACGCGCTCGGGCCCGGCAGCGCCTGGGCCGGCGGGCTGCGCCGGGCGCTGCGCAGCCCGCTGCACGGCCACCGCTGCTGGATCGCCGACACCGCGCGGGCGGGCACCGTCGCCGTGCACGTCGCCCCCACCCAGCCGGCGCGGAGCGCCGACGGGGCGGCCGGGCTGCTGGTGGTCTCGGTCGTGGCGGCACCCGACGTGTCGGCCGGGGACGTCCTCGCGGCGGCCCACGAGCTGGCGACGGCCGCCGCCGACACGCCCGAGCGTGAGCTGCCGGCACGGCGGCGTTCCCTGTTCGACGTGCCGCTCGGCGAGGGACCGCTGTGGACCCTGCGCGAGGAGCCGACCCGCACCTCCGCGCCGGACGGCCGCGAGGAGCGGGTGACGGCGGTGCTGCCCTGCTGGTCGGCCCGCAGCCGCCACGAGCTGACCGCGCCCGGGCTGGGCTCCCCCGCCGTCGCGCGGGCGTTCGGGGAGCTGCTGGACGCCCCGGGGCTCGGATTCGAGGCGGCCCAGGCGGCGATGGCCCGCTACGGCCGCTACGGCTTCGAGGCGGCGGCCGTCACCGCTTTCGGCGCGACGCTCAGCCTGTCCCCGGAGGGGGTGGCCCGCATCGCGGAGCTGCGCTTCGGCCACCCGTACGCCGTGGTGGCGGTCGCGACCGACGAGCGGGCCGGCGGCGGGGCGCCCGGCCCGTGGCAGGGGGTGCCGGTCTTCTCCGCCTGGGTCGCCGAGCCGGAGGAGCTGCCGGAGGCCGACGTCGCCGACCGCCAGGGGGACGCCTGAGCGGGCGGGCGGCGGCCGGGGCTCAGGGGGTGTGCGGCTCCGCCATCGCGACGGCGATCCGGCGGGGGCCGGTGAACGGCTCCCGCCCATGCGCGGCGGTCATGTTGTCCACGACCAGCACGTCGTCGAGCCGGTAGTCGAAGCGGACGCTGGCCGCCCGGTACGCGGCCCGCAGGTGCTCCACGACGTCGGCGGGGATCTCGCCGCCGTCGCCGTAGTAGGTGTTGGCCGGCAGCCCCTCGGTGCCGAACATCGCCAGCAGCCCCTCCTGGAGGTCCCTGCCCAGGGTGCTCACGTGGAAGAACGTGGCGTGGTTGAACCAGCGCGGCGCGTCCGAGCCGGGCCGGTGGTGCACCGCGTCGCGCACGGCGCGGGTACGCAGCCCGTCGCCGCGCCACTGCAGCTCGATGCGGTTCGCCGCCGCGTACGCCTCGACCTCGGCACGGTCGTCGGTGCCGAACACGTGCTGCCACGGGGTGCCGAAGTCGGCGTGGAAGTTGCGCACCAGCATCCAGCGGCGGCGGACGAACTCCTCGCGTACCGCCGGGTCGATTCGGTCGTACACCTGGCGGACGTCGGCGAGCGGGGTCGCACCCCGCGTCTGCGGCGGAGTGAGGCAGTGGAAGAACAACGTCAGCGGCCAGCGGGCCTGGTAGGAGTTCTCGTTGTGCAGGAAGATCTCCTCGTCCGGCGGGTAGTCGGTCGAGGTGTAGACCCGCCCGGCGATGGCGTGCCGGGGCGACGACCGTTCGGTGTAGGGCAGCGGCTCGCCGGAGAACGCCCGCACCGCCCGGTCCAAGCCCTCGACGCTGCCCACGTCGAACCCGCGGAACAACAGCCCGCCGTGCTCCACGAGGCTCGCGCGCAGTTCCGTCCGGCGGGCGGCGATCAGCTCGGTCAGCTCGCGCCCGTCGTTCTCGACGACCATCGGCAGCGTGGCGGTGCGGTCACTCATGCTCTCACTCCTGTCGTCGCGGGCGGCCACGGGTGCCGGGTCGGTGATGCGCTCCCGGTGGGACGGCGCTCCAACGGCTCACCCGCCGGGGCGCGTGGTCGCGTCTGCCCGGGCCGCGGCGAGGTCCGCCCGGATCACGGCGAGCAGATCGGGCAGCCGTTCGTTGAGGAAGAAGTGCCCTCCGTCGATCTCATGCAGGGTGAAGCCGGCGGCGGTGTGCTCCCGCCATCCGTCGCTGTGCTCCCGGTAGACGGTGTCGTCGTCGCGACCGCTGAAGGCCACGATCGGCATCGGCAGCGGCTCCTCGGGGGTGTACCGGTAGTTGTCCACCTGGGCGAAGTCGGCGCGCAGCAGGGGCAGCAGCAGTTCGACCAGCTCGGGGTACTCCAGCAGCCCGGCCGGCAGTCCGCCGCCGGCCTCCAGGCGACGCAGCAACTCGTCGTCGTCCACCCGGGACAGCCCGTCGAAGTGGCTCGGCGCGTTGACGTGCGGGGCGCGGGCGCCGCCGACGTAGAGCCGCAGCGGCAGTGGACGCCCGGCGCGGCGCAGCTCGCGGACGACCTCGAAGGCGACCCGGCCCCCCATCGAGTGGCCGTAGATCGCGTACGGGCCGCGGATGCGATCGGCGATGGCGTACGCGACGTCGGCGGCCCGGAAGGCGGGGTTCTCGCTGATCCGGTTCTCGCGGCCGGGCAGCTGGACCGGCAGCACCTCCACGTCGGGGCCGAGCCCGTCCTGCCAGCGCCGGAAGACACTGGCGCCCCCGCCCGCGTAGGGCAGACAGAACAGTTGGACCGGCGCCGAGCGCCGGTCGCCGGCGGAGAGGAACCAGGTCACCGCGCGCCTTTCGTGGGAGGGACCGCTGCGGCGCCGCTGGCGCCGAGCCGGGTGGTGGTCGGTCCGGCGCGCGCCGGACCGACCGGGGGTGCGGCGCCCTCGCGGGGACACCGGCGGGCCGCCCGCCATGTTCCACGGGGGCCCTCATGATCTGCCTATACCTTCACGTCGGAAGCAGCATAGGACGCGGCGGGTGGGCGCGAGGATCCGCGTGCCGGGCCGCCGCGCGGAGTGAGCGGACGGTGACGCGGCGACCGCTCAGGCGTCCGGCCGGGGAATCGGCTGCGTCATGCCGTCGAAGTCGCGGGGCAGCCGGGCCACCATGTCGCGGAACTCGTCGACGGTGACCGCCTCCCGCAGCGTGGCGAAGACCGCACCGGTGCCGGCCCGGGCCGTGACCTCGTCCACCCCGGCCCGCTCCCCCACCCGCCGCAGGAAGTCCGCCGGCCCGAGCGCGCTCGCCGGGCCGTCGCCGGCGCCGGGGCCCGCGAGGTAGCCGTCCAGCTCGTCGGGGAGACGACCGGGCGCACCGCCGCCGAGGCGTTCCACCATCGTCTGCAACACGGCGCGGGCGATCGTGGCCGCCTGCCCGGTGGGCAGGCCGGCGCGGCGGGACACCGCCTCGACGAATAGGGGGAACCGCACGGCCGCCTCCTGTCGTCACCGGCCCGGCGGATACCCGCCGCCGGCGCCGGCAAACGGCCTCCCCGGGCCGGCGGGCCGGCGGGGCTGCGTCGATCATGCAGTTGTGGTGCCCCGCACAAGGCGCAACTCGGAGTATGACGCCCACCGCAACTGCATGATCGACCCGGCAGGGGGCGGTGGCGGGTCCGGGGTGGGTCGCGCCGGCCGCGCTTGACACCACCCAGTTAGGTCAGCGAAGGTTGAGTCAATGAATGTTGATGCTTCGCTGGCTGCCCGCGCCCGGGTGCACGCCGCCCTCGGCGACCCGGTGCGCCTGGCGATCGTGGACGCGCTGCTGCTGGGCGACTCCTCCCCCGGCGAGATCGCCCACACCCTCGAGCTGCCCACCAACCTGGTGGCCCACCACGTCAAGGTGCTCACCGACGCCGGCCTGGTCACCCGCACGCGATCCGAGGGCGACCGGCGCCGCACCTACCTGCGACTGTGCCCGGCGGCGCTGTCGACGCTGACCCCGCCACCAATGGCCGAGGCGGGCCGGGTGGTCTTCGTCTGCACCCACAACTCGGCCCGCTCCCAGCTCGCCGCCGCCCTCTGGGCGCGGCGCACGCACACCCCGGCCGCGTCGGCGGGCACCCACCCGGCCCCGCGGGTGCACCCCCGCGCCGTGGCGGTGGCCCGCCGCCACGGACTGCGCCTCGACCCGGTCGGCACCGCCCACGTCGACGACGTCGTCCGCGCCGAGGACCTGGTCGTCGCCGTCTGCGACAACGCGCACGAGGGCTTCACCGGCGCGGCCCGGCCCCGCCTGCACTGGTCGGTGCCCGACCCCGTCCGCGTCGACACCGACGAGGCGTTCGAGGCGGCGTACGCCGAGATCGAGGCCCGGGTCGACCGGCTCGCCCCCGCCGTCACCCCCGGGGCGTCGCGATGACCGCGCGCCCTCACCACCCGGCCGCCGCGCCCGTCAGGTGCGGCCCCACACCGACGACCCGAACGGGAGCCCCGTGAGCACCACCACCCACGACGATCCGACCGAGAGGGCCGTGGTGGGACGCCTGTCCCGCCTCGACCGGTTCCTGCCGGTCTGGATCGGCCTCGCGATGGCCGCCGGTCTCCTGCTCGGTCGGCAGCTGCCCGGGCTGGACGCCGCGCTGGACGCCGTGCGGGTCGGCGGCGTCTCGCTGCCCATCGCCCTCGGCCTGCTGATCATGATGTACCCGGTGCTGGCCAAGGTCCGCTACGACCGGCTCGACGCCGTCACCGGCGACCGGCGGCTGCTGGTCTCCTCCCTGGTGCTGAACTGGATCGTCGGGCCGGCGCTGATGTTCGCCCTGGCCTGGATCTTCCTGGCCGACCAGCCGGAGTACCGCACCGGCCTGATCATCGTCGGCCTGGCCCGCTGCATCGCCATGGTGATCATCTGGAACGACCTGGCCTGCGGCGACCGGGAGGCCGCCGCGGTGCTGGTCGCGCTCAACTCGGTGTTCCAGGTGCTCGCGTTCGGCGTGCTCGGCTGGTTCTACCTCGCGGTCCTGCCGGGCTGGCTGGGCCTTCAGGGCGCCGAGCTGGCCGTGTCGGGCTGGGCCATCGCGGGCAACGTGCTGATCTTCCTCGGCATCCCGCTGGCGGCCGGCTACCTGACCCGCCGCCTCGGCGAACGCGCCCGGGGCCGTGACTGGTACGAGCGGCGGTTCCTGCCGAGGATCGGCCCCGCGGCGCTGTACGGGCTGCTCTTCACCATCGTCGTCCTGTTCGCCCTGCAGGGCGAGGCGATCACCGACCGGCCGCTGGACGTGGTCCGCATCGCCCTGCCGCTGCTGGTCTACTTCGCGGTGATGTGGGCCGGGTCGTACGCCCTCGGCCGGGCGGTCGGCCTCGGCTACGCGCGCACCACGACGCTGGCCTTCACCGCCGCCGGCAACAACTTCGAACTCGCGATCGCCGTCGCCATCGGCACCTTCGGCGTCACGTCCGGGCAGGCCCTGGCGGGCGTGGTCGGGCCGCTGATCGAGGTGCCGGTCCTGGTCGCCCTCGTCTACGTCTCGCTGTGGGCTCGCCGCCGGTTCTTCCCGTCGCCCGCCCCGGGCCGGCCCACCGCCTCCGTCCCGCGCTGAAAGGGAGCACCCTCATGACCGCGAAGCCCACCGTCCTCTTCGTCTGCGTGCACAACGCCGGCCGCTCGCAGATGGCCGCCGGCTGGCTGCGGCACCTCGCGGGCGACGCCGTCGACGTGCGCTCCGCCGGCTCGGCGCCGGCCGGGACCGTCAACCCGGCCGCCGTCGAGGCGATGCGGGAGGTCGGCATCGACATCAGCGCGCAGACCCCGACCCTGCTGGAGTACGCCACCGCCGAGTCCTCCGACGTCATCGTCACGATGGGCTGCGGTGACGCCTGCCCGGTCTTCCCCGGCCGTCGCTACGAGGACTGGCAGCTCGAAGACCCCGCCGGCAAGGGCGTCGCGGCGGTCCGGGAGATCCGCGACGAGATCCGGGCGCGGGTGCAGCGGCTGCTGCGCGAGCTGGTTCCCGCCGCCTGACCGGGGGGCGCGCGCCGGGCCACCCCGCCGGGCGGGTCCGCTCAGCCGGGCGGGTCGTCGGCGAGGACGTCGAGCAGCAGCGCGGCCGTCCAGCCGAAGGCCGGCGAGCCGAGCCCGGCCCCGGTGTCCGGATGGAAGTACTCGTGGCAGCCGGAGCGGGCCACCAGCTCGATCATCGACTCGCGCAGGCCGGCGGCCAGGTCGGGACGGCCGTGGCGCAGCAGCCCCCGGCGTACCAGCCAGTTGACGTTCATCCAGCTCGGCCCGCGCCAGTAGCGCAACGGCTCGAAGTCCGCCGCGGTGCGGTCGTGGCTGGGCAGCGGCCGGTCCATCCGGGCGGCCAGCCCGAAGCGCGGCGAGCACGCCTCGGCGAGCAGCGCCGACACCTGCCGCGCGGGCAGGTCGGGCAGGACCAGCGGGGCCAGGCCGAGCACCGTACGGGCCGGCACGAGGCGGTCGGCGCGCAGGTCCCGGGGCTGGAAGGTGCCGGTCGCCGGGTCGTACAGCCGGCGCACCAGGGCCTCGGTGATCCGCGCGGCGCGTTCCCGGTGCGGGCCGGGGTCGGCGCCGGCCAGGGGCGCGATCCGGGCGAGGGCGTGCTCGGCGGCGCCCATCGCGGCGTTGACCAGGGGGCACTCCACCAGGAACGGGTGCCGGGCGGCGAGGTCGTCGTCGCGGTAGCGGCGCTCGCGGTAGGCCGCCACGAGCGCGACGTAGCGGGCGTAGTCGAGGTCGGTGGGGCGGTGCGCGGCGTCGGCGTACGCGGTGTCGTGCCGGCGGTACGCGCGCATGACGGCCGCGTCGGCGGGCACGGCCGCCAGCGGGGCGTCCCAGGCGGGGCTGTTGTCCAGTCCGGACTCCCACGGGTGCACGATGCAGGCCAGCCCGCCCCCGCCGACGTCCCGGCGGGTGGCGAGGTAGCGCTGCTGGGCTGCCAGCCGGGGGTAGAGCCGCCGCAGCGCCGCCCGCCCGGCCTCGGAGGGGGACCGCCGGTACGCGAGCCAGGCGGCGGACGCGTGCACGGGCGGCTGGATCAGCCCGGAGGTGGCGGCGGCCGGGGCGCCGTCGGCGCGGCCCGAGTCCCAGAACTCCGGCCCCGGGAAGTAGGAGCCGACGGGCAGCGCCCGGTTGAACACGATGTGCGGCACCCGCCCGTCGAGCCACTGGGCCCGGAACAGGCTGGTCAGCTCCCGCCAGGCGCGCTCGGGACGCGCGTGGGACCAGCCGATCGCGATGAACGCCGAGTCCCAGCTCCACTGGTGCGGGTAGAGCGTGCGCGAGGGCACCGTGTGGTCGCGCTCCCAGTTGGCCTCGAGGGTGGCGACGGCGAGGCGGCGCAGGGCCCCGACGTCCCGGGCCCCGGCGTCGACGGCGCCGGTGTGCGGGCCGCCGGCGGTGCCGGTGCTCATGCCGCCGCCTGCCGGGGCTGGGCGTGGCGCAGCACGGCGGCGGCCTGGTGCAGGGCGCGTACGGGGTCGCCGCGCAGCCGGCACTCCAGCGCCAGCCAGCCCCGGTAGTCGATCTCCAGCAGGGTGCGCACCAGCGCCGGCCAGTCGAGGTGCCCGGCGCCGGGCTGGAGCCGGTTGGAGTCGCTGACCTGCACGTGCCCGAGGTACGGCGCGGCGGCGCGCAGCGCCCGGTGCACGTCGTCCTCCTCGATGTTCATGTGGAAGGTGTCCGCCACCACCCGCACCGAGGGCAGCCCGACGGCCGCGCAGAGGGCGACGGCGTCGTCGAGCCGGTTGACCATGTGGTCCTCGTACCGGTTGAGCGGTTCCAGGAAGAGGGTGACCCCCTCGGCGCGGGCGTGCTCCCCCAGCTCGCCCAGGGCGTCGACGAGCACCTGCCGGTCGGCCGCGGGCGAGCGGGGCGGCTCGAACGGCGGCAGCCGCCGGGAGAACATCCCCCACGCGGCCGGGGTCATCGCGCCCACGCCGCCGAGCTCGGCCATCACGGAGAGCTGCGAGCGCAGGTTGCGCACCGCGTCGCGGGAGCGCCCGGGGTCGAAGTCGCCGATGAAGTGGTCCATCTCCACGCAGACGGTGGGCATGACCACCCCGGCGGCGCGGGCCCGGCGCAGCTCGGGCAGCCGGCGGGCGAGACCGAGGTCGCCGGAGCCGCGCAGCTCGATCGCGTCGTAGCCGAGCGCGGTGGCGAGCGCGTACTTCTGGATCAGGTCGGTGCCCGGCAGGAGCTGCTCCTGACAGGCCAGGGGAATCGTCATGAGAACCTCAGCACCACTTGGAGGACGTCAGCGTCACCGCGGTCGAGCAGCGCCAGCGCGTCGGCCACCGCGCTCGCGTCGACGACGTGGCTCACCAGCGGCAGCGGGTCGACGCTGCCCTCCGCCACCAGGTCCATGAAGGTGTGTGCGACGCGCGCCCCGGTCCACCGGCCGGCCATGCCGGGTGCCGGGGCCGGCCCGCTGACCTGGGCCGCCACCAGCTGGATCCGGTTGTGGTGGAACTCCTCACCCAGGCCGAGCCCGTCGGCCTGTCCCTGGTAGAAGCCGGCGGCCACGACGCGGCCGGCGTGGGCGGCGGAGCGGATCGCCTCGTGCAGCGCCGGGTACGCCCCGGACAGCTCCAGGCAGACGTCCGCGCCCCGGCCGCCGGTGGCCCGGCGCAGCACCGTCGCGGCCGACTCGGCGCCGGCGTCGACGACGATCCGGGCGCCGAGGCGATCGGCGTGCGCCAGCCGGGCGGGCACCCGGTCGACGGCGACCACCCGCGCGCCGGAGAGGACGGCGAGCCGGGTGGCGAGCAGCCCGATGACGCCCTGCCCGAAGACCGCGACCCAGTCGCCGAGGTGCAGGTCGCCGGCGAGCACCGCCGTGAGGGCGATCGCCCCGGGACGGGCGAAGACCGCCGCGAGGGGGTCCAGCCCGGCGGGCAGGGGATGCACCGTGTCGGCGGGCACGACCGCCTCGGCGCGGTGCCCCCAGATGCCCCAGACGACCTGTCCGGCCCGCCGGTCGGCCACGTCGGGCGCGACCTCGACGATCTCGCCGACCTCCTCGTAGCCGAAGCCCACCAGTGGGTACGGCACGGTGCTCTGCCGGGGCACGAACATCCGGCTGACGTCGTCCCAGTCCTTGCTCAGGCGCGGGTTGCTGCCCCGGTAGAGGGTGAGCTCCGTGCCGGCCGAGATGCCGGAGTAGCGGGTGCGGATCCGGACCTGGCCCAGGCCGAGCGGATCCGGGGGGCAGGGCTCGAGGCTGATCCGTCGGGGCCCGGCGAGTGAGACAACCCAGTTGACCATGAGTCACATCCCGGTAGCACTGGGCTCCATCGTAGGCAAAATATCGGCATATGTCTTGTAATTGATCAATCGAAGGCGTTGAATCCCTTCCATACCCTTCGAGAGGAGTGCCACCGATGTCAGCACCTCCGATGCGGACACTCGCCGCAGCCCTGATCATGGCAGTCACCGGGGCCGGCCTGCTGGCCTGCGGCGACGGAGAATCCGACAGCAACAGCAGGAAGATCACCGTGTGGAGCCTGGAGGACGTGGCCGACCGGGTCACCGCCACCAAGGCGATCGTCGCGGAC
Organism: Micromonospora sp. CPCC 205546; assembly: GCF_036902715.1. Taxonomy (NCBI): domain Bacteria; kingdom Bacillati; phylum Actinomycetota; class Actinomycetes; order Micromonosporales; family Micromonosporaceae; genus Micromonospora; species Micromonospora sp. CPCC 205546. The sequence continues at coordinate 4,654 of NZ_JBAKHL010000072.1, read as the reverse complement.
TTCACCGCCAGCACCGGCATCGCCGTCGACCTGGTCACCGTCAACGAGGACCAGTTCCCCTCGCTGATCGCCACCAGCGCCGCCGCCGGCGAGCTGCCCGACGTCGTCGGCTCGGTGTCGCTCGCCGGCGTCCGGACCCTCGCCGGCAACGAGCTGCTGCACCCCTCGGCGAACGCGGAGGTCGTCGAGAAACTCGGCCGGCAGACCTTCTCGCCGCGGGCGCTCGAACTGACGGCGGACGACGGCAGGCAGCTCGCCGTGCCCAGCGACGGCTGGGGGCAGTTGCTCGTCTACCGCAAGGACCTCTTCGCCGCCGCCGGGCTGCCCGCCCCCGACACGTACGAGAGGATCGCCGCCGCCGCGACGAGGCTCAACACCGGCGGCGTCGCGGGCATCACCGCCGCCACCGCCCCCGGCGACGTGTTCACCCAGCAGACCTTCGAGCACCTCGCGCTGGCCAACGACTGCCAGCTCACCGACGACTCCGGGGCCGTGAAGCTGGACTCCCCCGAATGCGTCGAGGCGTTCCGGTTCTACGGCGAGATGATGCGCACCAGCTCGGTCAAGGGCGCGCAGGACGTCGACACCACCCGGGCCACCTACTTCGCCGGCAAGGCGGCCATGCTGGTCTGGTCGCCGTTCATCCTCGACGAGCTGGCGGGGCTGCGCAACGACGCCAGGCCGACCTGCCCGCAGTGCCAGGCCGACCCGGCGTTCCTCGCGCGCAACAGCGGCTTCGTCACCGCGATCAAGGGCCCGAACGGCACCGAACCCGCCCAGTACGGCGAGATCAGCTCCTGGGCGGTGCTCGACGGCGCCGCCGCCGACCCGGCGAGGTCCTTCGTGGAGCACATGCTCGGCGACGGCTACCCGCGCTGGTTCGCCATGTCCCCCGAGGGGCGCTTCCCCGTCCGCAAGGGCACCGCCCAGGAGCCGGAGAAGTTCCTCACCGCCTGGAACACCAGCCAGGCCGGGGTCGACACGAAGAAGCCGCTCGCCGAGGTCTACGGCGACGAGGTGCTCGCGAGCCTGCGCCGCAGCCCCGACACCTTCCAGCGCTGGGGGCTCACGCAGGGCCAGGGCAAGCTCGTCGGCGCGATCCTCGGTGAGCTGCCGGTGCCCAAGGCCCTCAACGACGTGGTGGGCGGCAAGACCGACGCCGCCGCGGCCGCCGGGCGGGCGAAGAAGGACGTGGAGGCGATCAAGGCGGGCGTCAATTGACCACCGCCGGGCCGGACACCGACCGCGCCCCCGCCCGGGAGCGGCCGGCCCCGGCCCGTCGCCGCAGGCCACTGACCCTGCGCCGCCGCGAGTCCCGCGCCGGGCTCGCGCTGGTCGCCCCGACGCTGCTCGTCGTGGTCGCCGTGATCGGCATCCCCATCGTCTGGACCGTCGTGCTGGCCTTCCAACGGGTACGCCTGGCGACGCTGCGCCGCACCGGGCTGTTCGGCGAGTTCACGATGGACAACGTCGAGCGGGTGCTGAACACCCCCGGGTTCGCCGACACGTTGTGGACCACGCTGGTCTACGCCGTGGCCAGCACCGCCGGCTCGATCGTGCTCGGCCTGGTGGCGGCGCTGGTCGTACGCCGGCCGTTCCGGGGCCGCACCCTGGTGCGCGCGTCGATGCTGCTGCCGTACGTGGCGCCGGTGGTCGCGGTCACCTTCGTCTGGCAGGTGATGCTCGACCCCCAGCTCGGCATCGTCAACGACTGGGGCCGGCGGTTCCTCGGCTGGGACACCCCGGTGCCGTTCCTGTCCCAGGAGTCGACCGCCCTGGCCACGGTCGTCGCCTTCGAGGCGTGGCGCTACTTCCCCTTCGCCTTCCTGTTCCTGCTCGCCCGGCTGCAGGCCGTCCCCGGGGAGTTGGAGGAGGCGGCCCGGGTCGACGGGGCCACGCCCAGCCAGCGGTTCCGGCACATCCTGCTGCCGCAGCTGCTGCCGGTGATCGGCCTGCTGGGGGTGCTGCGGTTCATCATGACGTTCAACAAGTTCGACGACGTCTACCTGCTCACGGGCGGGGCCGCCGGCACCGAGGTGGTCAGCGTCCGCGTCTACGAGTTCCTGACCGCGCGTACGGACATCGGCGCCGCGGCGGCGCAGGCTGTCGTGCTCGCCGTGGTGCTCATCGTGTTCGTGGTGGTGTACCTGCGCTTCTTCGGCGGACGGAGGGACGGCTGATGGACCGGGACCGGATCGAGACGGTGGGCCTGCGCTGGCTGCGCCGGCTGGTGATCGCGGCGTTCCTGCTGGTCACCGTCTTCCCCTTCTACTACATGCTGGTGCTCTCGGTGCGCCCCATCGAGCGCCTGCTGCTCGACCCCGGCTCGCTGGTGGTGGGCCTGGGCGAGCTGACCTTCGACACGTACGCCGAGGTGGTCAGGGCCGTCGACGACGGCGGCCAGGGTTTCCTCACCTTCATGCGCAACAGCGGTCTGGTCGCCGTCGCGGCGACGCTGCTGACGCTGGCGGTGGCGATCCCCGGCGCGTACGCGGTCGCCCGGCTGCGGTTCTTCGGCCGGCGGCAGGTCGACTTCCTCTTCCTGGCGGTCTACCTGTTCCCGTCGATCGTCATCGCGATCCCGCTCTTCGTGGTCTTCACCCGGGCCGGGCTGCGCGGCTCGCTGTTCGGGCTGGTGCTCGTCTACATCTCGCAGACGCTGCCGGTCTCGGTCTACATGCTGCGCAACTACTTCGAGACCATCCCGGTCAGCCTGGAGGAGTCGGCGGCCATCGACGGCGCCGGGCGGCTCGGCATCATCCGCCGGGTCAGCCTCCCTCTCGCGGCGCCGTCCATCATGGCCGTCGCCCTTTACGACTTCATGATCGCCTGGAACGAGTTCCTGTTCGCCCTGCTGTTCCTGGTCGACAAGCCGCACCGGTGGACGGTGTCCCTGGGCCTGGCGCAGCTCGCCGACGGCGTGGAGGTGCCGAAGACGGTGCTGATGGCCGGCTCGGTGATCCTCACCCTGCCCATCGTGATCCTCTTCTTCGCCAGCGAACGCCTGCTCACCGAGGGGCTCACCAGCGGCGCGGAGAAGGGCTGAGGCGGCGGCGGGGTAGCCGCGCGGTGGGTGCCGACGGAGGATGTGCCGGATGGATACCTCCCCCGACGCGTTCCCGGACGTCCCGCCCGCGGCTGCCCCGCCCGCCGTCGGGATGATGCTGCGCGACGTGCAGCCGGGCGACCTCGACGCCTACGTACGCCTACGCTGCGATCCGGCGGTGATGGCGGAGCTGGGCGGCCCGCAGCCGCATGAGCGGGTGTCCGCCCAGCTCCGGCGTGACCTCGAGACCGTCCGCGACGGTAGCGCCTGGATCACAATGATCATCCCTGACGGCGGCACGGAGGTGGCCGGGACGGTGACGTTGTTCTCCCACGGGGGCGTCGCCGAGATCGGCTGGATGGTCGTGCCGGAGTTCCAGGGCAGGGGCCTGGGGGGCAGAGCCGTCCGCGCGGTGCTCGACCTCGCCGGGCAAGACGGCCGATGGGGCCTCGTCCACGCCTTCCCCGCCACGACGAATGCCGCGTCGAACGCCATCTGCCGATCGGTCGGCTTCACCTTCGTCGCCGAGGAGCAGACGGAGTTCGCCGGACGCCTCTTCCGTACCAACCACTGGGTCATCGATCCGTAAGGCACGCGAAGCTGGTGAACCTGCGAATGCTGATACCTGTGTGGCATCAAAATGCCTCGGTGGTATCGGACGCGCGCACTGTACCGCCGTCCCGAGCCCACCGTAGAGACGCACGTCGGGCGGATCTCCGCCATGCTCCGTCGAGATCCGGCGCGGCAGGTCGCGGCTCACGGAACGTACCGTAGGGCGGAACGCGCACGCGGCGACGCCCGCCGGGGCAGGCGGGCACCGTGTCGCCGGCGGAGGCCTCCGCCCGCCCCGCCGCCGCCGGAGCACCGGGGCCCCGGCTACGGTGACGGCATGGGAAACCCGACCCGCTGGGAGACCGAAACCGGTCCAGAGCACTCGCAGTGGTACATCGACCGGTTCCGCCGGCTGGCCGCCGAGGGAGCCGACCTGGCCGGCGAGGCCCGGCTGCTGGACGCGCTGGTCGCGCCCGGGTCCCGGATCCTCGACGCCGGCTGCGGCACCGGCCGGGTGGGCGCGGCACTGGCCGCCCGGGGCCACAGCGTGGTCGGCGTGGACGCCGACCCGGCCCTGATCGAGGCCGCCGGCACCGACCACCCCGGCCCCCGTTGGCTCGTCGCCGACCTCGCCGAGCTGGATCTCGCGGCGGCCGGGGAGCCGGAGCCCTTCGACGCGGCGGTCGTCGCCGGAAACGTGCTGGCCTTCGTCGCGCCCGGCACCGAGCGGGAGGTGCTGCGCCGCGTCACGGCCCACCTGCGCCCCGACGGCGTGCTGGCGGTCGGGTTCGGCACCGACCGGGGCTACCCGCTGACCGGCTTCGACGGCGACGCGGTGGCCGCCGGCCTGCGGCTGGAGCACCGCTTCGCGACGTGGGATCTGCGCCCGTGGCGCGACGACGCCGACTTCGCCGTCACCGTGCTGCGCCGCCCCGCCGACTGACCCGGACCCGGGACCGGCCCGGCGCGGCCGGTCCGCCGTCGGCGCGGGCGCCGCGATCGCGCCACGACGGGCGGCGGGCTCAGGCGGGCGGCGGGCTCAGGCGGGCGGCGGGC
>NZ_JBAKHL010000071.1:0-31953 GCF_036902715.1 Micromonospora sp. CPCC 205546 | reverse complement strand
GCGCCCGCCATCGCCCGGCCGGGAACGCGGCGGCGGCCGGCGGGCGCTCGCCCACCGGCCGCCGAGGGGGGTCCCCCGTGGGGTCAGAGAGTGCCGCGGAAGGTGTCGCAGGACTTCGGGTCGCCGGTGGAGTAGCCCCGGGTGAACCACTCCTTGCGCTCGGCGGAGGAGCCGTGGGTGAACTCGTCCGGGTTCACCGGCCGGTTGGCCCGCTTGGAGATGGCGTCGTCGCCGATCTTCTCGGCGGTGTCGATGGCCTGCTGGATGTCCTGCTCGCTGATGCTGGTGAAGATCTTCTGGCCGCTCGCGTCGGCGGTGCCGGTGGCGTTCTTGGCCCAGGCGCCGGCGTAGCAGTCGGCCTGCAGCTCCAGCTTCACCGACAGCGCGTTGGCGTTGTCCGGGTCGCGCTGCTGCTGGCGGCGCATCTGGGCCTCGGTGCCTAGGAGGTCCTGCACGTGGTGGCCGTACTCGTGGGCGAGCACGTACGGCTGGGCGAACTCGCCGGAGGCGCCGAGCTGCTGGGCGAGCACCTGGTAGAAGGTGAGGTCGATGTAGACGAGGTCGTCGGCGGGGCAGTAGAACGGGCCGACGCCGGAGTCGGCCTGCCCGCAGGCGGTGTTGACGCCCTGGCTGAAGAACACCGTCCGGGACGGGCGGTACTGCTCGCCGAACGCCTCGGGCAGGGCCTTCTGCCAGTACGCCTGGATGGAGTTGACGTAGAGGGCGTTGCGGCAGTCGAGCTGCTGGAGCGCGTCCTCGGCCGAGCACTTCTGCTCCAGCGACGTGTTGTCGCCCTGCGGCTCGTCCCCGCCGTTGGTGGCCGCGTTGAGGCCGAAGCCGCCGCCGACGAGCGCGACGAGCACCGCGATGACGAGGCCGACGATGCCGCCCCGGCCGCCGCCGATCGGGATGGGGATGCCGCCCAGCCCACCGCCCCCGCCGGATCCTCGCCGGTCGTCCACCTGGCTGGTGTCGATCCGCGCGTTCTCGTTCAGCTCCATGTCTACCCCGATCGCGTTCTGAGGCGTTTTGGTGGTTGCGGTACCGGACCGGGTCCGGACGACGTTTCGGGTACCCGATGATCTTGATTGGTAATCCGGACGGGCGGCCGGGCGGCGCCCGGTACACTTGCCCCGTGCTGCTCTGCGAAGGCTGAACCGCCCCGCGCCGACGGGCCTCGTGCTCGCCGGCGCTTTCGCGTGCCCTGAGTCAGCCCTTCCAGACCCCGAGAGCGAGTCCTCCGACATGATCACTGCAACCGGCCTGGAGTTGCGCGCCGGCGCCCGGATCCTGCTGTCCGACACCACGCTGCGGGTGCAGCCGGGTGACCGGATCGGCCTGGTCGGCCGCAACGGCGCCGGCAAGACCACCACGCTCAAGGTGCTCGCCGGCGAGGGCCAGCCCTATGCCGGGCAGATCGACCGGCGCAGCGCCATCGGCTACCTGCCGCAGGACCCGCGCACCGGCGACCTGGAGGTGACCGGCCGCGACCGGGTGCTCTCCGCGCGGGGCCTGGACGTGCTGATGGCCCAGATGAAGGAGATTGAGGCCAAGCTCGCCGACGACGCCGACGACAGGCTGGTCCGCCGCTACGGCGCGCTGGAGGACCAGTTCGCCTCGCTCGGCGGGTACGCCGCCGAGGCCGAGGCCGCCCGGATCTGCGCCAACCTCGGCCTGCCGGACCGGGCACTCGCGCAGACCATCGGCACGCTCTCCGGCGGTCAGCGCCGTCGCATCGAGCTGGCCCGGATCCTGTTCCGCGACGCGGGCGAGAACGGCGGCGGCATCCTGCTGCTCGACGAGCCGACCAACCACCTCGACGCCGACTCGATCACCTGGCTGCGCAGCTTCCTCGCCAACCACAAGGGCGGCCTGATCGTGATCTCCCACGACGGCTCGCTGCTGGAGTCGGTGGTCAACAAGGTGTGGTTCCTCGACGCCACCCGCTCCGTGGTCGACGTCTACAACCTGGGCTGGAAGGCGTACCTGGAGGCCCGGGAGACCGACGAGCGGCGCCGCCGCCGGGAGCGGGCCAACGCCGAGAAGAAGGCCGGCGCGCTGATGGCGCAGGCCGACAAGATGCGGGCCAAGGCCACCAAGACCGTGGCCGCGCAGAACATGGCCCGGCGGGCCGAGAAGCTGATCTCGGGCCTGGAGGAGGTGCGCGTCGCCGACCGGGTGGCGAAGGTGCGCTTCCCGAGCCCGGCCCCGTGCGGCAAGACCCCGCTCACCGCGACCGGCCTGTCGAAGTCGTACGGCTCGCTGGAGATCTTCACCGACGTGAACGTGGCGGTCGACCGGGGTTCCCGGGTGGCCATCCTGGGGCTCAACGGCGCCGGCAAGACCACCCTGCTGCGGATGCTCGGCGGCCTGCTGCAGCCGGACACCGGCGAGGTGCACGCCGGTCACGGCCTGCGGCTCGGCTACTACGCGCAGGAGCACGAGACCCTCGACGTGGACCGTACGGTGCTGGAGCACATGCGCAGCGCCGCCATCGAGCAGACCGACACCGACCTGCGCAAGATCCTCGGCGCGTTCCTGTTCTCCGGCGACGACGTGGAGAAGCCGGCCGGGGTGCTCTCCGGCGGCGAGAAGACCCGGCTGGCGCTGGCCACCCTGGTCTGCTCCGGGGCGAACGTGCTGCTGCTCGACGAGCCGACGAACAACCTCGACCCGGTCAGCCGGGAGCAGGTGCTCGACGCCATCGCCCGCTACCCGGGCGCGATCGTGCTGGTCACCCACGATCCCGGCGCCGTGATGGCCCTGAAGCCCGACCGCGCCATCCTGCTGCCCGACGGCGACGAGGACGCCTGGAGCGACGACCTGCTCGAACTGGTCGAACTGGCCTGACCCACCCGCCTGACCCACCCATCCCGCCCCCATCCCGACCGCGTTGATCATGAGGTTGTCGTCGCGACACGCCAGGGCGGAGCGCGGCAATCCCATGATCGACCCGACCTGCGGGGGCCGGGGTGGGGGTGGTCAGCGCAGCAGGTCGAGCAGGTGGGGCAGGACCCCCGAGGTGGCCAGGATGACCACACCGATGGCGATGAAGACCGCCGGGACGAGCCGGTGGCCCACCCGCCCGACCAGCCGGACCACCCGGGGATGGCCGCCCAGCCAGGCGCCCGCCGCGCACCACAGCGCGATGAGCACGACGAAGACGAGCAGGAAGACCGCGCTGTCGGCGGGGCCGAGGGCGCGGAACACCGGCACGTAGACGGCGATGTTGTCGGCGCCGTTGGCGATCGTCACCCCGGCCACGCCGAGGGCGGAGCCCACCACCGCGGGGGTCTCCTCGGCGTCGCGGTCGAGCAACGCGCGGACGCCCAGGGCGACCGGGAGCAGGCCGAGCAGCCCGGGCCACGGCTCGGGCACCACCAGCAGGCCGGCCGCGACCACGGCGCTGGCCAGCGCGAGCGCGCCGATGCCCAGGTACTGCCCGGCGACGATCTGCCAGGTGCGGGGCCGGCCGGTGGTGCGGGCGGCGACGAAGAACAGCGTCAGGACGACGATGTCGTCGATGTCGGTGGCGGCGAACACCACGGCGGCGCCGGCGGCGGTGCCGAGCAGGTCGATCACGCCAGCAGGGTACGGCGCACGGGGTGGCCCGGCTCGGGCGCGCCACCGTCCTCGCCACCCGTCACATCCGGGCCGCGGGGGTGCTCGGGCCTGCCGGTGACGTCGTGAGCATCACGCTATCGGGAAGCTGACATTGCATAGCGTGTCGGTTGGCGAAGAGTTGATATCTGGCGCATGATCGTCCGAGGCGGTCTAATAGGTGGGACCGTATCCGAACCGCACAGTCTGGGACGTGAGGACACAGCATGGCAGCCACTGGCACAGCCACCAGCACTGAGAAGGGTCGCCGGATCGTCGGAGCCGAGCGTCAGACGCTCGCCAAGGACCTGGTAAAGCGGTACACCTCGGGTGAGAGCATCCGCGCGCTCGCGGCCTCGACCGGCCGTTCCTACGGGTTCATCCACCGGGTGCTCACCGAGTCCGGGGTCCAGCTGCGGCAGCGGGGCGGCGCCCGACGCCGCAAGAAGGCGTGACCCGCCCACCAGCGTCGTCCATCATCGCCGTTCCCCAGGTCTCTCGGTGACCGCTGAGACGACCGGGGTCCGGCTGGAATGCGACGGGCCGGTCGCGACGGTCACGTTGTGCCGGCCCGACGTGCTCAACGCCCAGACCCCGGCGATGTGGCGCGCGATGAGCGACTTCTCCCGGGACCTGCCCGGCGACGTACGCGTCGTGGTCGTCCGCGGTGAGGGGCGGGCGTTCTCCGCCGGCCTCGACCTGTCGGTGGCCGGCGCCTCCGGTCCCGGGTCGTTCGCCGAGCTGGCCACCCTGCCCGAGCAGGAGTGCGCCGACCGGATCGCCGAATACCAGGGCGGCTTCACCTGGCTGCACCGCCCCGACGTCGTCACCGTCGCCGCCGTGCAGGGACACGCGATCGGCGCCGGCTTCCAGTTGGCGCTCGCCTGCGACCTGCGAGTGCTCGCCGAGGACGCGAAGCTCTCCATGGCCGAGGTGACGCTGGGCCTGGTCCCGGATCTCGCCGGCACCGGGCGCCTGGTCGACCTGGTCGGCTACAGCCGCGCGCTGGAGATCTGCGCGACCGGCCGGCGGATGGACGCCGCCGAGGCGGACCGGATCGGCCTGGCCACCCTGGTGGTGCCCACCGCGGAGCTGGACGCCGCGGTGCGGGACCTGACCGCCGGGCTGCTGGCCAACGACCGCAACGCGGTGGTGGAGATCAAGGCCCTGCTGGCCGGCGCGACCGGCCGTCGCGCCGCCGACCAGCAGCGGGCCGAGCGGGAGGCGCAGACCCGCCGCCTGCGCGACCTCGCCGGGCGGGGAGAGTAGCCGGTAAGGACCGTTCGGGAAGATCAGGGTCACGGCCGAGGTTGTCACAGTCGTCGGGAGAATTGGCCTGACGGTGCGGTCAGCCCGACGACCCGGAGGTGAACGTGTCCAACCCGATGTCCGGCGGCGGCATGGCCGGTTGGAGCATGCTCCGGTCGATGCGCAACCGCGACGAGATCTCCGCCCACCGGCTCAAGCGCGGGGTGGCCCGCCGGATCGTGGCCTTCGCCGGGCCCTACCGCCGGGACATCGTCGTCTTCCTGGTCACCGTCGTGCTCGCCGCGGTCATCGGGGTCGCCACCCCGGTGCTCGCCGGCGACGTGATCGACACGATCACCCGGGGCGGCACCGACGCCGGCAACGCGGTGGTCCGGCTGGCGCTCGTCATCGCCGGGCTGGCGGTTCTCGACGCGCTGCTCTCGCTCGCCCAGCGCTGGTACTCGGCCCGCATCGGCGAGGGCATCATCCTCGACCTGCGCACCCGGGTCTACGACCACGTCCAGCGGATGCCGCTGCAGTTCTTCACGCGTACCCAGACGGGCGCGCTGGTCAGCCGGCTCAACAACGACGTGCTCGGCGCGCAGCGGGCGTTCACCTCGACGCTGTCCGGCGTCGTCAGCAACGTCATCCAGCTCGTGCTGACCGCCGCCGTCATGTTCACCCTCTCCTGGCAGATCACCGCGCTCTCGCTGGTGCTGCTGCCGGTCTTCATCATCCCGGCCCGTCGGGTCGGCAAGCGGCTCGCCGAGATCACCCGGGAGTCCTACAACCTCGACGCGAAGATGAACGCGACGATGACCGAGCGGTTCGGTGTCTCGGGCGCGTTGCTGGTGAAGCTCTTCGGTCGGCCCGAGGTGGAGGCGCGCCGGTTCGCCGGGCGCGCCGAGCGGGTCCGCGACATCGGCATCCAGTCGGCGATGTACTCGCGGACGTTCTTCGTGGCGATGCTGCTGGTCGCCTCGCTGGCCCAGGCGCTCACCTACGGTCTCGGCGGCTGGCTGGCGGTCACCGGCAACGTCAGCGCCGGCACCGTGGTGACCCTCGCCCTGCTGCTCACCCGCCTCTACGGCCCGCTGACCGCGCTGTCCAACGTCCGGGTCGACGTGATGAGCGCCCTGGTCTCCTTCGACCGGGTCTTCGAGGTGCTCGACCTGAAGCCGACGATCCAGGAGCGGCCCGACGCCGTGCCGGTGCCCCGTGGCGCCGGTCGGATCGAGTTCCGCGACGTCCGGTTCCGCTATCCCAGCGCCGCCGAGATCTCGCTGGCCTCCCTGGAGGAGGTCGCCGCCCTCGACCGTACGGTCAACGAGCCCGTGCTCAGGGGCGTCTCGTTCGCGGTCGAGCCGGGACAGATGGTGGCACTGGTCGGCCCCTCCGGCGCGGGCAAGTCGACGCTGTCCATGCTGGTGTCCCGCATCTACGACGTCACCGACGGTCAGGTTCTGGTGGGCGGGGTCGACGTCCGCGACGCCACCCTCGACTCGCTGCGTGACGAGATCGGCGTGGTCACCCAGGATTCGCACCTGTTCCACGAGACCATCGCCGAGAACCTGCGCTACGCCAAGCCGGACGCCACCGACGACGAGATCTGGGCCGCCCTGGCCGGGGCGCAGGTCGCCGACCTGGTCCGGGCGCTGCCGGAGGGGCTGGACACCCTGGTCGGCGAGCGCGGCTACCGCTTCTCCGGCGGCGAGAAGCAGCGCATCGCCATCGCCCGGCTGCTGCTCAAGGCCCCGTCGATCGTGATCCTCGACGAGGCGACGGCGCACCTCGACTCGGAGAGCGAGGCCGCCGTGCAGCGGGCGCTGTCGGTGGCGCTGACCGGGCGTACCGCGCTGGTCATCGCGCACCGGCTGTCGACCGTCCGCGACGCCGACCAGATCCTGGTGCTCGACGGGGGGCGGATCGTCGAGCGGGGACGGCACGAGGAGCTGGTGGCCGTGGGCGGGCTCTACGCCGAGCTCTACCGCACCCAGTTCGCGGTCGCCGACTCGCCCACCCCGTACGCCGACGCGACCGGGCCCGAGCCGGTGGCCGTGCCGCCGCTGCGGCCCTACCTCGCCGACGAGGCGCTGCCGCCGGCCGCGGCCAACTGACCCCGGTCGGCCGGGTGCCGCTGGCCCCGGCCAGTGCCGCTGGCCCGGCCGACCGTCGCCGCCGGCTGACAACGCGCCTCAGCCGGCGACGACCGCCGCCCGCAGCTCCCCGAACGCGGCGCCGAGCGTCTCCGGAGTGAAGTGCGCGTTCAGGCCGCTGGGGTTGGGCAGCACCCAGAGCCGGGCACCGGCGAGCCGCTCCGGCTGCGGCCCGAAGCCGGCCTTCGGCCGGGCGAACCCGATCCGGTACGCGGTCACCCCCACCACGGCGACCCACCGGGGGCGGTACCGCGCGACCTTGCCGGTGAGGATCTCCGCCCCCTCGACCAGCTCAGCCGGGGTCAGCTCGTCGGCGCGGGCGCTGGCGCGCGCGACCATGTTGCTGATGCCCAGGCCGTACCCCGGCAGCTCGTCCTGCTCGCTGGGGTGCAGCAGCCGGGGCGTGAACCCGCCCCGGTGCAGCGCCGGCCAGAACCGGTTGCCGGGCCGGGCGAAGTGCCATCCGGTGGCGGCCGACCAGAGGCCCGGATTGATCCCGACGAAGAGCACGTCCAGGCCGGGGGCGACGACGTCGGGAATGGTCCGCTCCGCCGCCGCGGCGAGTTCCTCCCGGGTGGGCCGCGGATAGCGGCCGGCCGCCTCCGGCGCGGGTGTCCGCCGCCGGGTGGGGGAGCCGAGGGCCGGCCCGTCCCCGGCCGTGGTCATCACAGGCCCCGCAGCGCGCCGCCGTCGACCGGCACGGTGACCCCGCTCAGGTAGCTCGCGGCGGGGGAGAGCACGAACGCGGCCACCCGCCCGAACTCGGCCGGCTCGCCGATGCGGCGCAGCGGGATGGCCGCCTCGGCCTCCGCGCGCGCCCGCTCGGGGTCGCCGGTGGCGGCGAAGAGCTCCACGTTGCGGTCGGTCATGATCCGTCCGGGCAGCAGACCGACCACCCGTACGCCCCGGGCTCCGTACTCGTCGGCGACGTCCTTGGCCATGCCCACCAGGCCGGGGCGCAGACCGTTGGAGATGCCGAGGCCGGGCACCGGCCCGCGCGCCGAGGTCGACAGGACCAGGCCGATCGCCCCGCCGTCGCCCCCCGCCAGGTTCTCGGCGACGGTACGGACCATGCGTACGGTGCCGAGGAAGACCGTCTCGAAGGAGCGGCGCCACTGCTCGTCGGTGACCGAGGCGGCGCTGCCCGGCGGTGGCCCGCCGACGGAGACCAGCGCCCCGTCCAGCCGTCCGAAGTGCTCCCGGGCCGCGGCCACGAGGCGCTCCGGCGTCCGGGCGTCGGCCAGGTCGGCGGTCAGCCCGACCGCCCGCTCCGGCCCGCCGAGGCGCTGCGTGGCGGCGGCCACCGCGTCGGCGTCGCGGGCGGAGAGCACCACGCGGGCGCCGTCGGCGACGAGGCACTCCGCGGTGGCATAGCCCAGCCCCCGGGAGGCGCCGGTGAGTACGTACACCCGATCGGTCAGTCCGAGATCCATGCCGTCGATCCTGCCGCACCCGGTGGAATCCGCCACCGGGGCCCTCGCCCCGGCGGACGGTCAGTGCCGGGCGGGACGCAGCAGGCGTACCCGACCGGCGACCTGCACGGCGACGGCCCCGCCGGTGCGCCCCAGTGCCGGCAGCCGGCGCGGGCGTGGCGGGGTGTGCCCGTCGTAGCGGTGGCTCGCCTCGCGCCCGGCCAGCTCCTCGGCGCCCAGCGGCGGCAGCGTGCCCCGGTCGCGCAGGTCGCGGGCCAGATCCCAGCCGTCGCGCAGCGAACCTCCGGTGGGCCGCCCCGCCGCCCATGCGGCGAATGTCGCCGACCACTGCGGACCGAGGCCGGCGGCGAGCAGCGGCCAGTGCCGGGCCACCTCCCCGGCGCGCTTGCGTAGCAGCGCGGCCCCGGCGGCGGCGAGTGCCGCCGGGTCGAAGCCCGCCGGCACCGGGCCGCCGGCCACCAGCGCGGCCACCAGGGCCGCCTGCCGCTCGGCCAGGTCGCCGCTCACGTCACCACCGGGAAGCCGGACGCGGCGGCGAGGGCGTCCAGCTCGGCGCGCAGCGCCGGGGCGGGCGGGTAGTGCCCGTCGCGTTCCAGCAGGAGCGCCGGCGGTCGGTGGCGGGCGCACAGCTCGCGCAGCAGGTCGAGCACCGCCGGGGGCACCGGATCGGCGTGGGTGTCGTGGTAGTAGCCGCCGTGCTCGGCGCCGCCGGCCACGTGCACGTAGGAGACCCGCTCCAGCGGCAGCCGGTCGAGCAGCGCCACAGGGTCGGCGCCCCGGTTGCGGGCGTTGGCGTAGACGTTGGCGACGTCCAGGAGCAGGAACGCGCCGGTGCGGTCCAGGATCTCGGTGAGGAAGTCGGCCTCGTCCAGCTCGTCGTCGGGCCAGTCGAACAGGGCGGCGATCGGTTCCAGCGCGATCGGCACCGGCAGCGCGGCCTGCGCGCGGGCGACGTTGGCGCAGACCACGTCGACCGCCTCCCGGCTGCGGGGCACCGGCAGCAGGTGGCCGGCCTCGACGCCGCCGGCCCGGACGAAGGCGATGTGCTCGCTGACCAGCGGTGCCCCGACCCGCTGCGCCACCGCGCCCAGGTGGGCGACGCGGGCCGGGTCGACCGGCTCCGCGCCGCCGAGGGACAGCCGCACGCCGTGCGGTACGACCGTCACGCCGCGCTCGCGCAGCGCGGCCAGCCCCGCCGGCAGCGGCCCGGCGGCGGCGACGCCCTCCGCGACCACCTCCACGAAGCGCAGCCCGGGCAGGTCGGCGACGAACCCGGCGATCTCCGGCCGCCAGCCGATACCCACCCCGTGCGGGCCGGTCATCCGCCGCACCCGCCTCCGCCACAGCCCCCGCCTCCGCCGCACGAGCTGCCCCCGCTGCACGAGCTGCCCCCGCTGCACGAACTGCCCCCGCCGCACCCGCCGCCGCTGGAGGAGGCGCCGGTGCCGCTGATCGCCTGGCGCTGGATCTCGGCCTGGCTGGCGAAGCCGGGGTCCATGGCGTAGAGCGACGCGGTGCCGAACAACGCGACGCCCATGGCGGCGCCCGCCGCGCCGTACGTGGCGTAGGCGGGTGCCGAGGCCGGCGTGAGGTAGGTGTGCTGGCGCCGCAGGTCGCGCAGGGCCCTGGTGGCGGCGCGGGTGCGCCACGGCACCCGGTGCAGGAGGACGGCCACGACGATCAGCGGGACCTGGGTCAGCACGAGCCAGCCCACCGGGCGGTCGTTGGCCAGCCCGGCGACGATGCGCGCCATGCCGACCAGCAGCAGGGCGGTGAGCAGGAACGCGCCCAGGCGCAGCGCGGACCGGCGGGCCGGTGCGAGCGCGAGTCCGCGCTGCTCCAGGCTGGTCCGGAGCTGGTCGAGCGCGCGGATCACCCACTCGTCGCGGACCAGTTCCCGGGTGGTGGCGTTGCGGCCGGCCGCGAAGTGGATCGCCTGGTCCAGCGGCGTGATCCCGGCCGGCAGCGGCCCGCCGGTGGTCAGCCGCCGGTCCGGTCGTACGCCGATCGCCCCGCTGCCGCGCAGCCCGCCGACCGAGGCCCAGACGGCCAGCTGCTGCCCGCCGTTGAGGTAGGCGACCTGCTGCGGGCCGAGCTGACCGATGCCGTTCACCGGTGGGCCGGCGAGGGCCGCGAGCCGGTGGACGACCGTGGCGACGACGATCACGAGGGCCGCGAGGAGATAGACCCCGAGGAAGGCGGGGCCGGAGATGCCCCAGGTGTCACCAGGTGCGGCGAGGACGGTCATCTGCTGCTCCTTCGCGCGAGGGGATCGCGGCCCAATTGTGGGGCAGCCTCGCCACGTCGTCCCCGCCGCGTGGGCCGAGTTACCGGACCGATACGCACCGCGTGCCGGGCGGCAGGCCGCAGGCGGTCAGCGGCGGCGCACGGCCTCCTCGACCAGGTCGAGCACCGGGCCGAGGTCGCCGGCGGGGCGGCCCATCGCCAGGTGCAGCACCAGGCCGTCGTAGGCGAGTTCGAGGAACTGGGCCAGCACGTCGATCGGCACGTCGTCGCGGAGCACGCCCGCCTCCCGCTGCCGGGCCAGCCGGTCACGGGTCGCCTCGGCGACCGCCGCCGAGCGCTGCGCCCACCGCTTGGCGAACGCCGGGTCGGTCCGCAGCCGCCGGGACACCTCGAGCTGGCTGCCCAGCCAGCCGGTGGTGTCGGGGGAGACCGAGCCGGCCAGCAGGTCCCGCATCACCTGGACCAGGCCGTTGCGGGCCACCGTCTCCACCATGGCCGCGGCGTCGTCCTCGGCCACGGCCAGGAAGAGCGAGTCCTTGTCGCGGAAGTGGTGGAAGATCGCGCCCCGGGAGAGCCGGGTGGCCTCCTCGAGCCTGCGGACGGTGGCCCCCTCGTAGCCGTGCCGGGCGAAACACGCCCGCGCGGCGGCGAGGATCTCCTGCCGGCGGGCGTCGAGCTGGTCCTGGCTTACTCTGGGCACGGGTCGATCGTGACAGCTCGCCCCGCGTCTTGCAAACCGTACGTACGGCTTGGTTTGGCCGTGTGGGTGATCATAACATCGACGGGTGTCCGGTTAGGATCGCCGGGTGACGCCACTTCCCACCGCCGTCGCGGTCCCCGCCGCCCCGCTCACCGTCGCGGCCGTGCAGGCCGAGCCCGTCCCCGGCGACGTGGCCGGCAACGCGGCCCGCGCGGCCCGGCTGGTCCGCCGCGCGTCGGAGGGGGGCGCCCGGGTGACGGTGCTGCCCGAGCTCTTCCTGCCCGCGTACCACCTGCCGACGCTCGCGGCCGACCCGGCCGGCACCGACGTCGTGGCCGACGCCGCGGCCGCGGTCGACGACCCGCGGCTCGACCCGCTGCGTGAGGCGGCCCGCGCCGGGGACGGGGCCGTGGTGGTCGGCGCCGCCGTCCGGCACCCGGACGGCCGGCGGACGATCTCCGTACTGCTGGTCGACCGCGCCGGCGACGTCCGCGTCGCGTACGACAAGCAGCAGCTGTGGAACGGCGAGCGGGAGCTGTTCGTCGCCGGTGACCGGGGCGCGACCCTGCTCGTGGACGACTGGCGGCTCGGGCTCGGCGTCTGCTACGACGGCTGCTTCCCCGAGCACGGCCGGGCCGCGGCGGCCGACGGGGCGCACGGCTACCTCTGCCCGAGTGGCTACCTGGCCGGCTCCGAGCACCGCCGCGACCTCTACTACGCCGCCCGCGCGCTGGACAACACGATGTACGTGGTCTTCGCCAACATCGTCGGCGGCGCCGACCCGTGGCGGTTCAACGGTGGCGCCGCGGTCTACGACCCGGAGGGCCGGCCGCTGGCACGCGGCGCCGACACCGGGGAGGCCGTGCTGGTCGTGGCGCTCGTCCCGGAGGCGCTCGCGGCGACCCGGGTGGCCCACTGCATGCTGCTCGACCGCCTGCCCGACCAGGGGGCCACCCGTACGGCGCTGCCGGCCTGACGGGCGCCGGGCGAGCACTCGGCACTGTCGGCGGGCGGTGGCGTTCCCGTAGGGTGCCCGAGTGCCGCTGCTCCTGCTGGACCTGGACAACACGCTGCTCGACCGGGCCGGTCCGTTTCGCGCCTGGGGGGAGCGTTTCCTGGCCGGTGTCGGCGCGCCGCCGGCCGACATCGACTGGCTGACGTCCATCGACGCGGACGGGCTGACCGACCGGTGGGACGTGGCCGACGCCGTGCGTGACCGGTACGGGCTGCGGATCCCGTCCATCGACCTGGTCGAGGAGCTGCACGACGGCGTGGTGGCCGACATCCGGCTCGATCCGCTGGTGGCCTGCGCGCTGCGGATCGCCGACGAGGCCGGCTGGACGCCCGTGGTGGTCAGCAACGGCGGGGTGCGGCAGCAGGAGGCCGTCATCCGTCGTACCGGCCTGGACCGCTTCGTCGCCGACTGGGTGATCTCCGAGGAGGTCGGCGTCAGCAAGCCCAACCCGAGGATCTTCGCGCTGGCCGCCCGGCGGGTACGGCTGCCCCTGCGCGGCGCCTGGGTGGTCGGCGACAGCCCGGAGGCGGACATCGGGGGCGCCACCGCCGTGGGCCTGCCCAGCGTGTGGTTGCACCGGGGGCGGAGCTGGGTCGACAGCCGGTTCGCCCCCACCCGCACGGCGGACGGCGTGATCGCCGCCGTCGCGACGGTGCTCGCCGCCTGACCGGTGCGCGCGACGCCGCACGGGACCGGTGCACGGCTGCGCCGCGGCGTGGGCGTAATTCGGTTGACCCGGGTGGCGTAGGCCCGTGAGCATGGTCGGCGCATCGTGCAACCGGGCTCGTGCCCGGTAGAGGAGAGGGGGTCGGTCATGGCCGTCTTCGCAGGTCGCTTCCACCTGCCCCCATCAGCCTCGAGCAAGGGATCACCCCCGCAGTGCGCGATCACGACCTTCCGGCGCGCGAGCGCCGTACCCGCGGCAAGCGCCGCTTCGACGACGACGAACAGCTCTTCCTGAAGCGGGGCCGGGCAGCCGGTCCCGCCGACCCCGACCCCGACACCGAGCCGGACCCCGACACGGGGGAGCGCTGGTCCTCCTGGGACGACGCCGTGCACGGCCCGCAGCCCCACCCGGACTGGCTGGTCACCGAACTGGCCGCCAGGGACACGGAGCTGGGGGTGCTCAAGACCGGCAAGGAGGCGGACGTCCACCTGGTGCGCCGGGCGGTGCCCGACACCGACCGGTCCTGCCTGCTGGCCGTCAAACGCTACCGGGATCCCCAGCACCGGCTCTTCCACCGGGACGCCGGCTACCTGGAGGGGCGCCGGGTGCGCCGCTCCCGGGAGAACCGGGCGATGGCCGGGCGTACCGCCTTCGGCCGGCAGATGATCGCCGGGCAGTGGGCGGCGGCCGAGTTCGCCGCGCTGTCCCGGCTCTGGGAGTTCGGCGCCCGGTACGGCACGATCTCCGTCCCCTACCCGGTGCAGGTGCGCGGCACCGAGCTGATGCTGGAGTTCCTCGGCGACCCGGACGAGGGGCTGGCCGCGCCCCGTCTGGCCCAGCTGCGGCCGGAGGCGGGGGAACTGCGCGAGCTGTGGGGGCAGCTCGTCGACGCCCTCGTGGTGCTCGCCCGCGCCGGCCTCGCGCACGGCGACCTGTCGCCGTACAACCTGCTGGTGCACGCGGGGCGGCTGGTGCTGATCGACCTGCCGCAGGTGGTCGACGTGGTCGCCAACCCGCAGGGGCCGGAGTTCCTGGCCCGCGACGTGCGGGTGGTCGCCACCTGGTTCGCGGCCCGGGGCCTGCCCGCGGCGGACGCCGACGCGGCCGCGCTGACCGCGCTGCTGCTGCGGGAGGCGGGGATCCGCTGACCTTGACGTCCCGGGCGGCCAGGCACCGGCCGCCCGGGACCCGGGTCACTGGAGGTAGCGTTCGACCGCCGGCTTGGGGCGCGTCCCCTGGGCGTCCGGGTCGCCGTGGGTCTGCCGGGCGGCCCGCCGTCGACGCAGCAGGTCCCAGCACTGGTCGAGGGACTCCTCCAGCTCGCCCAGCCGCGTGCGGGCGTCGTCGTCCGTGCCCGACTCGCCGGCCTGCGCGTCGGCGCGCAACCGGTGCTCCTCGTCGACCAGCTCGGCGATCCGGTTGAGGATGGTCTTGTCGTCCATGCCCTGAGCCTGGCACAGGCCACGCGGGCGCGCCCGGGTTCCGCCGCCGCACCCGCCGCTGCGGTAGGTTGCCCAGCCATGGTGTCCACCCTCCGGGCCGCCGGCCCCTCCGACCTGGCGCCGGTCGTCGACCTGCTCCGCGCCGCACGGCCCCACCTGGTCGTCACCCCCGAGCTGCTCGACTGGCAGTTGCACGGCAAACCGGCCGAACGCTTCGGGATGCTGGTCGCCGAGGCGGGCGGCGGGGTCGCCGGCGTCGCCCGGACGGGACTGCTGCACGAGAGCGCCGAGCCGGGGCTCGGCTTCGTCAACCTGGTCGTGCGCCCCGGGCAGCGGGGACGGGGCGTCGGTTCGGCGCTGCTCGCCGCCGCCGAGGAGCGGCTCGTCGGGCTCGGCGTGCGCCGGGCGTACGCGCGGGTCGTCGACGAGCCGGCGGCGCTCGCCTTCGCCGAGCGGCGCGGCTACCGGTCCGGCCGGCGCAACGTGATCCTGGGCCTCGACCTGGCGACGGCGGTGCTGCCGGCCGCGCCCGCCCCGCCGGCCGGGGTGCGGCTGGGCACGGCGGCGGAGCTGGCCGACCCGCGTCCGCTGTACGAGGCGGACCTGGCCGCCGCCGCGGACGAGCCGGGCGACGTCGGGATGGACGAGATCAGCTTCGCCGACTGGCGGGCCGCGTACTGGCACCGGCCGGACCTGGACCGGGCGCTCAGCACCGTGGCGACGGCCGACGGGGTGGTGGTGGCGTTCAGTCTCGCGCTGACCGACGGCCGGGACCGCTACCTGTCGGGAATGACCGGCACCCGGAGCGGGTGGCGGGGCCGGGGCCTCGCCCGGCTGGTCAAGCACGCGTCGCTGCGGGCCGCCGGGTCGGCGGGCTTCCGGTGGGCGTCCACGATCAACGACGCCGGCAACGACGCGATGCGGACGGTCAACGCGTGGTTCGGATACCGGCCGGTGGCCGCCGAGTGGCGCCACCTGCGCACCCTGCCCGCGTGACGCCCGCCACGAACTCCTTCGTGGACAAGCATTCCCATGAGCAAAATTCTCATTCGACGGCTAGCGGAGTCTCGACGGGGGATGGCATGCTTCCCGAGTCGTGACGCAAGGCAGCCGTCAGTACGACGGTCCGTCACAGTGGAGCGTGACCGAGGGGGAGGAGCCGCGGGTGCGGGATGCCATGGCCGGGCGGAGCGTGGGCGACCCACGTGGGCGGGCCGCCCGCTCGATACCACTGTGGAGGATGCTCCCGGGTCTGCTGCGCGATCCGCTGGCTGAGCTCGTCACGCTGGCGGACTCCGCCGAGGGTGAGATCGTCCGGCTCAACCTCGGGACGATCCGGCCGTACCTGGTCACCGAGCCGGCTCACGTGCAGCACGTCCTGCGCGACAACGAGGCCAACTACACGCGCGGCGGGAAGAGCATGCTCTGGCGCCCGGTGCGGCGGCTCACCGGCGACGGCATCCTGTCCGACGGGCCGCAGTGGCAGGCCAGCCGCGCCCGGATGCAGCCGCACTTCACCGCCAAGCGCATCGACTCCCTGGTGGACACCATGAGCCGCGCCGTCAGCGAGGCGGTCGACGAGTTCGACGAGCCGGCCCGGACCGGCCGGTGGTTCGACGCCGGCACCGAGCTGGGGCGGGTCATCTGCCGGGCGATCAGCAGCGTCTTCTTCGCCGACCGGGTGAGTCTCGCCGACCAGCTGCGGATCGTCGCCGCCCAGGGCACGATCGTGACGGCGCTGCGCGCGCGTCTGCTCCTGCCGTTCGTGCCGGACGCCGTGCCGGTGCCGGGCGACCGCGCCCTGAACCGCGCGATCGGGGTCGTCGACGACATCCTGCTGCCGCTGGTACGCGAGGAGATGGCCCACCCGCGCGACGGCGACGACCTGCTCGCCGCCCTGACCCGCGCCCGCGACGAGCAGGGCCGCGCCCTCGACGAGCGGCAGGTCCGCGACGACGTGGTGGCGTCCTTCGCCACGGCGACCGAGACCACCTACGCCATGCTGACCTGGCTGTGGCCGATCCTGGACGCGCACCCCGAGATCGCCGAACGGCTCTACGCGGAGCTGGACGAGGTGGTGGGGACCGACCGGGTGGTCAGCCGGGACCAGTTGCTCGCGCTCACCTACACCCGGGCGGTGGTCGACGAGCTGCTGCGGATGTACCCGGCCGGCTGGCTGCTGCCCCGTACGGCCGTGGCCGACGACGTCATCGGCGGCACCAGGATCAAGGCGGGCAGCATCGTCGTCGTCAGCTCCTACATCACCCAGCGGCTCGCCCGCTTCTGGGACCGTCCGGACACCTTCGACCCCGAGCGCTTCCGCGGCGACCGGGTGCGCCGGAGCCACCGGTACGCGTACTTCCCGTTCGGCGGAGGCCCGCACCAGTGCCTGGGCATGTACCTGTTCAACCTGGAGGCTCCGCTGGTGGTGGCGACCATGCTCAGCCGCTACCGCTTCCGCCTGCGCGAGCCCGGGATACCGCCCAAGCAGTTGGCGGCGGCCCTGCGTCCGGGCCGACCGGTGGTCATGGCGTTGTCCCCGGTGCCTGAGCGGAGGCCGGTGTGACCGCGGTGGTGCCCGACGAGCCGCGCGAGGTGGCGGCCCCGGGCGGTCGCGACGAACTGCGCGACGCGCGGGAGCAGGGCCGCATCTGCGGCCTGGCCGTACGCGGGCAACGCGACCTCCAGGCGTCGGCCGCCGCCCATCCCGAACTGTTCCCCGCCGACCCGTTCGACACCATGCTGTTCGCCAACATCTCGCTGGCCATCGCCTTCGGCGCCCCGTGGTGCACGCCGGAGCAGCTGCGCGCGGCGAACCGTACCGTGCTGTGGGGCTTCGCCCTCGACTGGCTGATCGACCACCGGGCGCGCTCCCGCGACGAGGTCGACGGGCTCGTCGCGCGCTGCCGCGCGGTGGCCGACGGCGAAGCGCCGGCCGCCGACGACCACCTCGGCGGCTACCTGGCCGCGCTCCAGGACGAGCTGGCCACGTCCGACGCCTTCGCGGCGCACCGTCCGCTGTGGCGCGACCGGTTGGACGCGACGGTGCGGGCCATGGCGCGCGAGTGGGAGTGGAAGGCGGCTCGGCGCCCCGGCGACCGGGCGTCGCTGCCGAGCCTCGACGCCTATCTCGACAACGCCGACAACCACGCCTGCACGATCGTCAACGTCGCGCACTGGCTCTACACCGGCGACGAGGCCACCCTCGCGAGGCTGGACGAGCTGGTCGCGGTCAGCGACCAGGTGCAGCGCGCCCTGCGCCTCGTCAACGACCTCGGCACCTACGAGCGCGACCTGCGTTGGGGCGACCTCAACGCGCTCCTGCTGGTCGAGGACCGCGCCGAGGTGGAGCAGCGGCTCGCCGCGCTGGTGGAAACCTGCCGCCGGATGCTGGTCCCGCTGCGGGAGACCTGTCCGCGCGAGGCCGACTACCTGGCCCGGCAGGTCGGCTTCAGCAGCGGCTTCTACCAGCTGGCCGACTTCTGGGGGATGTCGTGACGGCGGCGCCCGTCGCCGTACCGGACATCGGCGGCGCCGGGCTCGCCGCCGCCGGCCGCGAGCTGGTGGCGGCGATGCTGGCCGCCCCCGCCGGCACGGTCTCGCCCTCGGTCTACGAGACCGGCCGGCTGGTCGCCGACGCGCCCTGGCTTCCGGGGCACGCGGAGCGGCTGCGTCACCTGCTGGCCACCCAGCGCGTCGACGGGGGATGGGGGGCGCCCGGCGCGTACGGACTGGTGCCGACCCTGAGCGCGGTGGAGGCGCTGCTGAGCGCCCTGCGTACGCCGGGACGCGCCGACGCACGGGAGGCTCACCGGCTCTCGCCGGCCGTGCACCGGGGCGTGGCGGCGCTGCGGGAACGGCTGCTGGTCGCCACCGAGCCCGTACCGGACATGCCGGGTGTCGACCTGATCGTGCCCGCCCTGATCGACCGGATCGACGCGCTCCTCGGCGGCGGTGCGGTGGGACAGGGCACGCGGCCGTCGTCCGCGCTACCGATGCCGTACGGCATGACCCGGCACCGGGCCGAGGCGGTCGGACGGCTCCTCGCCACGGGCGGGCCGGTGCCGGAGAAGCTGTGGCACGCCTTCGAGGTGCTGGACGGGCGGGCACGCGCCCACCCGCGGGTCCGGCCCGTGTCCGGCGCCGTCGGCGCCTCGCCCGCCGCGACCGCGGCCTGGCTGGGCGATCCCGCCCGACCGGGCGCCGACCGCGCCGCGCTGGCCTACCTGACGGGGGCCGTGGCGCGCGGCGGCGGGCCGGTGCCCTGCACGACGCCCATCGCCGTGTTCGAGCGGGCCTGGGTGCTCAGCGGTCTGGCCCGGGTCGGCGCGGCGGCGGACGTTCCCGCCGAGCTGACCGACGCGCTGGCCGCCGCGCTCGGACCGACCGGCGCGGCCACCTCGCCGGGCCTGCCGACGGACGCCGACACCACCGCCGTCACCCTCTTCGCGCTGGCCCGGCTCGGCCATCCGGTCGCGCCCGACAGCCTCCTGGCGTACGACACGGGCGCGCACTTCTGCACGTGGCAGGGCGAGGACGGCGCGTCGGTCACCACGAACGCCCACGTCCTGGAGGCGCTGGGCTGGCACGCCCGGCACCGCCCCGGGCGCCCGTACGCCGACGTGGCAGGGCGGGTGGCCGGCTGGCTGGTCGACGGTCAGCTCGCCGACGGCAGCTGGACGGACCGCTGGCACGCCTCGCCGTACTACGCCACGGCCAGCGTCGCGGTGAGCCTGGCCGAGTACGCGCCGGACGCCACCGCCGGCAGGCTCGACCGGGCGGCCGACTGGGTACGCGGCACCCAGCGCGACGACGGCTCGTGGGGGCTGTGGTCGGGCACGCCGGAGGAGACCGCGTACGCCCTGCAGGTGCTGCTCGGCACCGGCCGAGCGCCCCGGCCGGACCTCGTCCCCGTCGTGCGCCGGGCACTCGCCTATCTCGACGAGCACCGCGACGGTACGGACCACGGCGTTCCACTGTGGCATGACAAGGATCTCTACCAGCCGGTGCTCATCGTGCGGGCCGCCGTGCTCGCGGCGCGGCACCTGGTCCGGCTGACCGGCCACGAAGGACGCTGAGCCGCCGATCCGGCGCCGCCGACCACGCACCGGTCATGATCAGCACTGCTTGAGTGATCGTCGCGACACTGCTACCGTGCGCCGGGTCGGTCGAAGCGCCATGCGGAAGCCGCCGATCGGACGAATCAGACTCCCCGCCAGGGATGGTTTTCAATGGGTTCCCGCAGCTCGAATCTGCGCCGGAAAGTCGTGGCTCTGCTGGCCTCACTCGTTGCGCTGTGGGCGTTCGCCGCGTGGGTGACCCTCCGGGAGGGCGTCAGTCTCCTGTGGGTGCAGGTGCTCGACGCCCAGGTCGCCCAGCCGGGTGAGCCGTTGGTGCTGGAGTTGCAGGCGGAACGCCGGGCGTCCGCGGCGTACCTGGGCGGTGCAGGCGCGGCCGAGCGGGAACAGCTCGACGCGCAGTGGCGGCGCACCGAGGGTGTCGCCGACGACTTCCGCAAGTCCGTCAGCAGCTGGCGGGTGGACCTGGCGGCCGACGAGAGCCAGCGGCAGATCGACTCGGTCGTCGCCGGGCTGGACCGGCTCGACGGCGTGCGCGAGTCCGTCCGCGACCGCCAGGTGGACCGCGCCGCCGCCACCCGCGCGTACACCGAGATCATCGACTCCGTGCTGCGGATGTACGGATCGTTGGGCAACCTGGACGACGAGCAGTTCACGCAGGAGACCGGGGCCCTGATCCAGCTCGTCCGGATCCGCGAGCTCATGTCCCAGCAGGACGCCCTCGTCACCGGCGCCTCGGCCGCGGGCCGGATGACGCCCGAGGAGAGCGCCGTCTTCGCCCGCGCCACCGGCGCCCAGCGCTACCTGGACAGCCAGGTGCGCACCGACCTGTCGAGCGCCGACCGGGCCCGCTACGAGGCGCTGCGCGAGGGCCCGGCGTACACCTCCTTCCGCGTCCTGGAGGACCGCGTCGTCCTGCAGGGACGGGCGGCCGACGGGCCGCCGGTCTCGGCCGCCGAGTGGCGCAAGGCGGCCGACGCGGCGATGGAGGAGCAGCAGCGCTTCATCATCGAGGCCGGCGACGCGCTCGTCGAGCGGGCCGTGCCGATCGCCGTGGGCGTCGTGCTGCGGCTGGTGCTGGCCGCCGGTCTGGGCCTGCTCGCCGTCATCGCGTCGATCGTCGTGTCGATCACGACCGCCCGGGCCCTGGTGCAGCAGTTGGAGCGGCTGCGCGAGGCCGCCATCCAGCTCGCCAACGAACGGCTGCCCGGTGTGGTCGAGCGGCTCGGGCACGGCGAGGAGGTCGACGTCGCCAAGGAGGCGCCCCCGCTGGAGTTCGGTGACGACGAGATCGGCGAGGTGGGCAAGGCGTTCAACGCCGTGCAGGAGACCGCCATCCGCACCGCCGTCGAACAGGCCGAGCTGCGCCGCAACGTGCGCGAGGTCTTCCTCAGCCTGGCCCGGCGCACCCAGGCGCTGGTGCACCGCCAGCTCACCCTGCTCGACGCGATGGAGCGCCGCGAGCACGACGCGGAGGAGCTGGAGGACCTGTTCCGGGTCGACCACCTGGCCACCCGGATGCGGCGCAACGCGGAGAACCTCATCGTGCTCTCCGGCTCCACCCCGGGGCGCGCCTGGCGGCGCAACGTGCCGATGGTCGACGTCGTGCGTGGCGCGGTCGCCGAGGTCGAGGACTACACCCGGGTCAACGTGCTGCCGCTGGGTGCCGTCTCGCTCACCGGGCGCGCGGTGGGTGACGTCATCCACCTGCTCGCCGAGCTGATCGAGAACGGCCTGTCCTTCTCCCCGCCGCACACCTCGGTCGAGGTGCGCGGGCAGCTGGTGGCCAACGGCTTCGCCATCGAGATCGAGGACCGCGGCCTGGGCATGAGCGAGGAGGACCTGGCCGCCGCGAACCACCGGATCGTCGACCAGTCCGAGCTGAACCTGGCCAACGCCTCCCGCCTCGGGCTCTACGTGGTCAGTCGGTTGACCGAGCGGCACGGCGTGCGGGTGCAGCTCAAGGAGTCCGCGTACGGCGGCACCACGGCCGTCGTGCTGATCCCGGCCGAGCTGGTGACCGCCGACGACGAGGACCCGAGCACCTCCGGCGGGTTCCCGGCCGGCCTGCCCGCGACCGTCGGCCCGGTGTCCGCCACGACCGGCCAGGCGCCGCCCACCGCCGAGCCGCCGCTGGCCGCGGCACCGGTGGCGCTGGCCGAGCCGCCGCTCGCGCCCCGCGGACGGTCCGCTCCGGACGCCGACGCCCCCGCCGCGGGCGACGCCGACGGGGATGCCCTGCCGACCCGCTCGCGCGGCCGGAGCCTGCCGGCGGTCGCCCCGGCTCTCGACGCGCGGCTGCCCGTCCGACCCCGGGGCGGATCGGAGCAGTACGCCCTGGACGGCCCGACCTTCCCGACCGGCCTGCCGGTGGCCGCCGCCCGGCCCGCGCCGACGCCCGACGGGACGCAGACGCCGGACGCGCCGCAGACGGGCACAGGGTCCACGACCCTGGGCGGCCCGGCACCGACGGCCCGCCAGGTGACCGCGCGTACCGACTCGGGGCTGCCCGTGCGGGTCCGGCAGGCCAGCATCGTGCCGGAGCTTCGCGACGAGCCGGCGGCCGCCGGGGACGACGACTCGGTACGCCCGCCGGAGCAGGTACGCCGGATGATGAGCTCCTACCAGACCGGCACCCGGCGCGGCCGTACGGACGCGGCCCGGCTGCTGGGCGCAGCGGGCGACAGCCGAACCGAGGCCGGCGGGGAATCCGACGCCGGCGACGACCTGCAAGCGACCTGACCGGCGCCACCACGGTACGGGGGACCCCCGTACCGTGGCGGGCAGCCGAGACGAGCACGGCGACAACAGCCGGGGGAGAAGAGGACGACGAGTGGCGCAGAAGACGGCTTCGAGTGCCGACCTGACGTGGTTGCTGGATGATCTGGTCGGCCGGGTGAAGCAGGCCGACCACGCGGTCGCGCTCTCGACGGACGGCCTGTTGATGGCCGCCTCGCGAGGGCTCGGCCGGGACGACGCCGAGCACCTGGCGGCCATGGCGGCCGGCATCCAGAGCCTGGCCCGGGGCGCGGGCAAGCGCTTCGGCGGCGGGCAGGTGCAGCAGACCATCATCGAGATGCAGTCGTCGTTCCTGTTCGTCACGGCGGCCGGGCGCAACGCCTGCCTCGCGGTCCTCGCCAGCGAGGACGCCGACGTCGGCCTGATCGCCTACGAGATGGCGATGCTGGTCACCCGCGTCGGCAAGTACGTGGCGTCACCGTCGCGGACCGGCGAGCAGCAGACCGGCGAGAAGTAGCCGCGATGACGGTGCAGGGGGAGTCCTCGGAGCACCACTGGGTCGACGACCATGCCGGCCCGGTCGTGCGCCCGTACGCGGTGACGGGCGGCCGGGCCCGGCCGGTCACCGGCACGTTCGACCTGATCTCCCTGGTGACGGCGACCCGCGCGGACGTGAACCCGGAGGTCGGGCTCGGCCCGGAGCACCTGGCGATCGTCGGGCTCTGCCAACGGATCCAGTCCGTCGCCGAGATCGCCGCCCATCTTGACCTGCCGGTGGGCACCATCCGGGTCCTGCTCGGTGACCTGGCGGCCCGCAGCCTGGTGCAGGTGCGCGAGCCGCACACCACGGCCGGCCTTCCCGACAACAGCATTTTCGAGGCGGTAATCAATGGACTACGGGCACTCTGAGCGGCCGGCGGGAGCGACGCCACTGCCCACCGCGATCAAGATCCTCGTCGCGGGTGGCTTCGGCGTCGGCAAGACCACCATGGTCGGTGCGGTCAGCGAGACGCGCCCGTTGCGTACGGAGGAGGTGTTGACCGAGTCCGGCGTCGGCATCGACGACCTCTCCGGGGTGGAGAGCAAGACGACCACCACGGTGGCGATGGACTTCGGCCGCATCACCATCAGCGACGACCTGGTGCTCTACCTCTTCGGTACGCCGGGCCAGGACCGGTTCTGGTTCGTCTGGGACGAACTGGCGCTCGGCGCGCTCGGCGCGGTGGTGCTGGCCGACACCCGGCGGCTGGCCGACTGCTTCCCCTCCATCGACTACTTCGAGGGTCGGGGCACGCCGTTCGTGGTGGCGGTCAACTGCTTCGAGGGGGCCCGCACGTACCGGCTCGACGAGGTGCAGTCGGCGCTCAACCTCGACCCGGGGGTGCCGGTGCTGCTCTGCGACGCCCGGCAGCGGGAGTCGAGCAAGGAGGTGCTCATCACGCTGATGGAGCACGCCATGAAGACCCGCGAGGCCCGCCGCCGCGCGGCCGCCTCCGAGTAACCGGACCACCGCCACCACCACCGCACTGCCACCACCACCGCGTCGCAGCCGCTTCGGTGCGCAGCCCCGCCGTGCACGGTAGCCGCCGTTGCGGCTGCCCCGCGTCGCTGCCCGCTGCGTCGCGCCTCCTGGCGCGTTCCTGCCTGCCGCGTCGGGTGTCCCGGTGGGCTGATGAGATCTTGGTAGGGAACGGCCCCTCCGGGCGGGCTCAACTGGTGGTTGCAACACCTCTTCCATGATCTTCGTTGGGGTGGTTGTGGCATCGAGGTTGAGCCCGTTGGAGCGGGAGCAGATTGGGTTGGGTCGGGCTGCGGGTGAGTCGGTGCGGTCGATTGCGTGCAGGTTGGGGCGGTCGGCGTCGACGATCTCGCGGGAGGTGGGTCGGTTCGAGCGGTACGGGCAGCGGTATCAGCCGTCGGTGGCGCAGTGGGCGTCGTTTCTGAGGCATAGCCGGGCCAAGCGGGTGCCGCGGTTGGCGGTGGAGGGGCCGTTGCGTCGGGCGGTGCTGGATATGCTGCGGCGACGCCGATCGCCGCAGCAGATCGCCGCTCGGCTGCGGTGGGAGTATCCGCTGCGGCCGGAGATGCATGTGTCGCACGAGACGATCTATCAGGCGATCTATCTGCAGGCGCGGGGGAACCTGCGTGCCGAGTTGAGCCGTCAGGTGGCTCTGCGGTCGGGGCGGGCGGCGCGTCGGCGTCGGCCGGTGGCCGTGGCAGCGGTTCGTTCGAGTCGGCCCTGGCTCGGGTTGAACATCAGCGCCCGCCCAGCCGAGGTCACCGACCGGGCGGTGCCCGGGCATTGGGAGGGTGACCTCCTTGAGGGGATACGTCGGGGTGGGCGTGGTGGTTCCGCGATCGCCACCCTGGTGGAACGTGCTACCCGCTTCGTGATCCTGGTCGGGCTCCCCCAGGGGAAGATGTCCGATCACGTCGTGTCGCAGCTGGCCGCCGCGATGACCTGGCTACCGCAACGGCTACGGGCCTCTCTGACGTGGGACCAGGGCCCCGAGATGGCCCGGCACCGTGACTTCACCATCGCCACTGACTGTCCGGTCTACTTCTGCGACCCACACAGCCCCTGGCAACGCGGCAGCAACGAGAACACCAACGGCTTGCTACGCCAGTACTTCCCGAAAGGCCACTTCGACTTCACCACCATCGATCAAGCCCACCTGAACGCCGTCGCTGACGAACTCAACGACCGCCCACGGATGACCCTGGGCTGGGCCACCCCCGGTGAAAAGATGGCTGAGTTACTCGGTGTTGCAACCACCGATTGAACCCGCCCCGGGGGCGCTCGCGTGCCAAGATCTCGTTGCGTTGCTGCCTGCTGGGTGAGGTGTCCCGGTGGCTGGCGAGATCTTGGTAGGGAACGGCCCCTCCGGGGGCACTTCCGTACCAAGATCTCAAGCGTGAGCGGGTGCCAGGGCGCCGGCGAGTGGCAGCGCGGCCGTTGGGTGGCAGCGCGGCCGGTAGGTGCCAGCGCGGCCGTTGGCGGGAGCGGGGCGAGGCGGCACGGAGTCCGCACGGCCGGGCCGTCGATCGGCGGCGCGATCCGTGTCCACCGTGCGTGGCTTCAGTGGACGCCAGGTCGCTTGCGGCGGAACCTCGGCACCACACCACAGGTGCGTCGGCACGCTCCGCGAGCCTGTGTATCCGCACGACCGGGCACGCTTGATTGATTGACTTCGATCAACTGGGCTGCCTAGCATGATGCTCGGAAAGCGCTTTCCGCCGTCCATCACCTGGCTGATCGCCGGTGCCGGTCCGCAACCCCGACGCGAACCCGTCCCCCTCGCGTCCGGCTCGCGCGACCGTGCCCGGTACCCGAACGGCACCGGCCCGTCGTGCGCCGGCTCCGGCGATCCGCCGTACGAGAAAGGCGGAACCTCATGCTCGCGATCCGCAACCCGGACGGGCCGCCACGGCCCGGGCGTCGCCGACGGCTGCTCGCCGCCGCCGGCCTGGCCGCCGCACTGGTGGCACCGGCATCACCGGTCGGCGCCGCGCCCCCGCCCGCACCCCCGGGGGCATCCGGCACCGCCCCGCAGACGGCGGCCGGCGGCACCTCGCAGGCGGCACCGGCCACCGCTGCGGCCACGGCGCAGGCCGGCACCGCCCCGCAGGCCGCATCCGCCACCGCTGCGGCGGCGGACGGCTTCGCCAGCGTCTCCGCCCTCGGCCAGAACGGGACCACCGGCGGCGCCGGCGGGCCGGTCGTCACGGTCACCACCGCCGCGCAGTTCCTCGACCACATCGCCCGCCCCGGGCCGTACGTCATCCAGGTCGCCGGCAGGATCACGCTGCCCACCGGCGCCAACGACGGGATGTGGAACGTCGCCTCCGACAAGACGATCGTCGGGCTCGGCGACGACGCGACGCTCTCCGGCGGAGGGCTCAACATCGGCGTGCCGGTCGACGACGACGTGACCTCGCCCCCGGCGAACGCGGTACACAACATCATCATCCGGAACCTGCATCTCACCGGCGCGACGGACGACCTGATCAACGTCCAGATGTTCTCGCACCACATCTGGATCGACCACAACGAGTTCTCCCACGGCGACGACGGCGCCGTCGACATCAAGCGCGGCTCGGACTTCGTCACGGTCTCCTGGAACCACTTCCACGACCACGACAAGACGCTGCTGCTCGGCCACGACGAGGACGCCGGCCCCCAGGACATCGGCCGGCTGCGGGTCACCTACCACCACAACTTCTTCGACCGCTCCGACCAGCGCAACCCGCGGGTGCGCTTCTCCGCGCTCGCGCACGTCTACAACAACCACTACAACGACAACAGCTACGGCGTCGCCTCCACCTACGACGCCGCCGTGCTGATGGAGAACAACTACTTCTACAGCGTCAACAATCCGGGCCGGGTCGACTTCAGCGGCGACCTCGGCCGCATCGTCGAGCGGGGCAACATCCTCATCGCCTGCAACCACCCGATCGAGACCCGGGGCACGGTGCCGGACCCGCGCGGGTACTACCCGTACACCCTCGACCCGGCCGGGAGCGTGCCGACCATCGTCCCGGCGGGCGCCGGGCCCGGCAGGACCACGGCCCTCGCCACGCCGGCGGCCGTCACGCCGGCCGCCGCCGCGGGCCCGGACGGCTTCGCCGCCGTGGCCGCCCTCGGCCAGAACGGCACCACCGGCGGCGCCGGCGGACCGACCGTGACCGCGACCAACGCGGCGGACTTCCTGGAGCACATCGACACGGTGGGCCCGCTGGTCATCCAGGTCAGCGGGCGGATCGCGATCACCAGCAAGCAGGGGGTACGCCCGAACAAGACCATCGTCGGGGTCGGCGACGCCGAGATCACCGGCGGCGGGCTGGACTTCTACCGGTCGTACAACGTGATCGTCCGCAACATCAACTTCACGGACGCGGAGGACGACGCGATCAACGTCGGCCAGAACTCGCACCACATCTGGATCGACCACAACCGCTTCTCCGGCGCGGTGGACGGCTCGGTCGACATCGTGCGCGGCGCCGACTACGTGACGGTGTCGTGGAACCACTTCGACCACGCGGACAAGTCCATGCTGATCGGTCACTCCGACGGCTCGGCCTCCACCGACGTCGGCCGCCTGAAGGTCAGCATCCACCACAACTTCTTCGACCACAGCCGCCAGCGGCACCCCCGGGTCCGCTTCGGTGAGCCGGTGCACGTCTACAACAACTACTTCCTCGGCAACGCCCTCTACGGCGTGGCGTCGACGGAGAACGCCGGCGTGCTGGTGGAGGGGAACCACTTCCGCGACGTGCCGTACCCGCTCTGGTCGGCCAGCGGCTACGCCGACAGCGGGCCCGGCCGGGCGGTGCAGCGCCACAACGTGTTCGTCGGCTCCGGCGTGCCGGAGACGAACGGCACCGTGGTCGAGCCGCGCACGTACTACCCGTACACCCTCGATCCGGCGGCGGACGTGCCCGCCCTGGTCGTCGCGGGCGCCGGCACCGGTCGCATCTGAGCGGACACGCGAGGGGCCCTCTGCCGTCGTGGCAGGGGGCCCCTCGTCCGTGTCGTCAGTTGGCGATCATGCGGCGCAGCACGTACTGCAGGATGCCGCCGTGGCGGTAGTAGTCCGCCTCGCCCGGGGTGTCGATCCGGACCACCGCGTCGAACTCGACGCCGGTGTCGGTGCTGACCTTGACCGTACGCGGGGTCTCGCCGTCGTTCAGCGCGGTCACACCGGCGATGGAGAACGTCTCCGTGCCGGTGAGCCCGAGCGACTCGGCGGTCTCGCCCGCCGGGAACTGCAGCGGGAGCACGCCCATGCCGATCAGGTTCGAGCGGTGGATCCGCTCGTACGACTCGGCGATGACCGCCCGGACGCCGAGCAGCATCGTGCCCTTGGCCGCCCAGTCGCGCGACGAGCCGGAACCGTACTCCTTGCCGGCCAGCACGACCAGCGGGATGCCGGCCTCCTGGTAGGCCACGGAGGCGTCGTAGATCGAGGTCTGCTCGCCGGTCAGGTGGTTGACCGTGAAGCCGCCCTCGACGCCCGGGACCAGCTGGTTGCGCAGCCGGATGTTGGCGAAGGTGCCCCGGATCATCACCTCGTGGTTGCCCCGGCGGGAGCCGTACGAGTTGAACTCGTGGCGCGGCACGCCGTGCTCGGCGAGGTACGTCCCGGCGGGCGAGTCGGCCTTGATGGAACCGGCCGGCGAGATGTGGTCGGTGGTCACCGAGTCGCCCAGCTTGGCCAGCACCCGGGCGTCGGTGATGTCGACGACCGCCTTCGGCTCCCGCTCCATGCCCTCGAAGTACGGGGGCTTGCGGACGTAGGTGGACTCCTGCGCCCAGGCGAACGTGTCGCCGGTCGGGGTGGGCAGCGACTGCCAGCGCTCGTCACCGGCGAAGACGTCGGAGTACGCGGCGCTGAAGCCGGTGGCGCCGATCGCCGAGGCGATGACGTCCTGGATCTCGGCGCTGTCGGGCCAGATGTCCCGCAGGAACACCGGGTTGCCCTCGCTGTCCTCGCCGATCGGCTCGTTGGCCAGGTCGATGTCCATCGTGCCGGCCAGCGCGTACGCGACCACCAGCGGCGGGGACGCCAGGTAGTTCATCTTGACGTCCGGGTTGATCCGGCCCTCGAAGTTGCGGTTGCCGGAGAGTACGGAGACGACCGCCAGGTCGGCCTCGTTGACCGCCGCCGAGACCTCCTCCGGCAGCGGGCCGGAGTTGCCGATGCAGGTGGTGCAGCCGTAGCCGACCAGGTGGAAGCCGAGCTTCTCCAGGTAGGGCGTGAGGCCGGCCCGCTCGTAGTAGTCCATGACGACCTTGGAGCCCGGGGCCAGGGTGGTCTTCACCCACGGCTTGCGGGTCAGGCCCTTGTCGACGGCGTTGCGGGCCAGCAGGGCCGCGCCGATCATCACCTGCGGGTTGGAGGTGTTGGTGCAGGAGGTGATCGCGGCGATCACCACTGCGCCGTGGTCCAGCTCGTACTCGACGCCGTCGGTGCCGGTGACCCGGGTCGGGTTGCTGGCCCGCCCGCCGGAGCCGACCGCCGCCGTCTCCAGGTCGCGCGGCGCGTCGGCCGGGTCGCTGACCCCGTTGGCCGGGGAGTCGCTGGCCGGGAAGGACTCGGCGCTCGCCTCGTCGGCGTGGCCCTGCACACCGAACGGCTTCTCCTGCTGCGGCACGCCCGACTTGCGGCCTCGGTCGCCGCCGGTCTCGTCGGCGGCCACGTAGTCGGTCAGCGCCGAACGGAACAGCGTCTTGGCGTTGCCCAGCGGCACCCGGTCCTGCGGGCGCTTCGGGCCGGCCAGGGACGGCTCGATCGTGCCCAGGTCCAGCTCCAGGCGCTCCGAGTACTCCGGCTCGGCGGCCGGGTCGTGCCAGAGGCCCTGCTCCTTGGCGTACGCCTCGACGAGCGCGACCTGCGCGGCGTCGCGGCCGGTCAGCTCCAGGTAGCGGACGGTCTCGGCGTCGATCGGGAAGATCGCGACGGTGGAGCCGTACTCCGGGGACATGTTGCCGATGGTGGCCCGGTTGGCCAGCGGCACGGCGCTCACGCCGGGGCCGTAGAACTCGACGAACTTGCCGACCACGCCGTGCTTGCGCAGCATCTCGGTGATGGTGAGCACCAGGTCGGTGGCGGTGGTGCCGGCCGGCATCTCGCCGGAGAGCTTGAAGCCCACCACGCGCGGGATCAGCATGCTGACCGGCTGGCCGAGCATCGCGGCCTCGGCCTCGATGCCGCCGACGCCCCAGCCGAGCACGCCGAGGCCGTTGACCATCGTGGTGTGCGAGTCGGTGCCGACCACGGTGTCCGGGTACGCCTGGCCGTTGCGCTCCATGATCGTACGCGCCAGGTACTCGATGTTGACCTGGTGCACGATGCCGGTGCCCGGCGGGACGACCTTGAACTCGTTGAACGCGGTCTGACCCCAGCGCAGGAACTGGTAGCGCTCCTTGTTGCGCTCGTACTCCAGCTCGACGTTGCGCTCGAAGGCGTCCTCGCGGCCGAACAGGTCGGCGATGACGGAGTGGTCGATCACCAGCTCCGCCGGGGCGAGGGGGTTCACCTTGGTCGCGTCGCCGCCCAGGTCCCGCACGGCCTCGCGCATGGTGGCCAGGTCGACCACGCAGGGCACGCCGGTGAAGTCCTGCATGAGCACCCGCGCCGGGGTGAACTGGATCTCGACGCTCGGATCGGCGTCGGATTCCCAGGCCCCGAGCTGCCGGATGTGGTCGGCGGTGATGTTCGCGCCGTCCTCGGTCCGGAGCAGGTTCTCCAGCAGGATCTTCAGGCTGTAGGGGAGCCGTTCGTGGCCCTCCACCTTGCTGATCTTGAAAATCTCGTAGCTCGCGTCTCCGACGCGTAGCTGGGTCTTCGCACCGAAGGTGTCGAGGCTCGCCACGTCGTACTCCTTCACACCAGCGACCGTGAGTAGTCCTGAGCAGTCTGTCGCACCGGTCGGGGTGCCGCCGTGGTTAGGGGACACTTACCGCCGATTCTCCGTCGTCAACAAAACCGTACGTCCGTCTTGCTAACTTCGCAACCTCGTGCCATCGTTCGGGACGAGGAGGTACCACCATGATCCATCACGTTCAGCTCGCCTGCCCACGCGGCTCCGAGGAGGCGTCGCGGGCCTTCTACGTCGGGATCCTCGGGATGGCCGAGAAGCCCAAGCCGCCCGCGCTCGCGGCCCGCGGCGGTTGCTGGTTCACCGGCCACGGCGCGGAGCTGCACCTGGGCGTGGAGGACGACTTCCGTCCCGCCCGCAAGGCCCACCCGGGCCTGCTCCGGCCGGACCTGGACGCGCTCGCCGCCCGGTTGGCCGCCGCCGGACACCCGGTCACCTGGGGCAACGACGAGCTGCCCGGGATGCGCCGCTTCCACTCGCAGGACGCGCACGGCAACCGCCTGGAGTTCCTCGCCCCGATCGACTGATCCGGACCGCCGCCGAGGGCGCGCTCTGGCCGCTACGTCCGCAACCACTGTCCGCCCTCGGCTGTTGGCGCCGACTCGGCGGCTGAGCCGCGCCCGCCTCGTCGGGCTTTGTGGGTGGCGGGCAACGTCACCGACCCGGCGGACCAGGTCGGCGCCCGCCGCGGCGGCCGGCGTGGTCGCCACGGTCTGTGACTCGCCCACCCGTCGACGAGGTGCGGGATTTCGGTAGGAGAGATCCGCCCACGGTCGGTCCACCATCCGTGCTTGGCCGCGCCACATCTCGTCGGCCGGCAGTACGGTCCCCTCGCCCTGATACCACACAGGCATCTTTATGCCGCGTAGGTATCAGCGTCCCGGCGGCAGTCGGTTCGCCGCTGCTCGCGCAACGAGGGTGGCGCTGCGGTGACCGACTCGGGCGGCTGCGCCGCCCTCCGCCTGACGCCCGGACGCCTTCTTCCCGTTCGCTGACGGCCCGAGGACGACAACGGGCATGACGAAAGGGCCGGCCCCGGGTGGGGGCCGGCCCTTGTCGTCGTCCGGTGCTCGTCGTTGGGTGCTTGGTGTTGTCGTCGGTCAGGCGGTGTAGCCGCGGGTGGCGATCCAGTCGGCGAGGTTGTCGACGCTCATGCGGTAGGTGGCCTGGGTGGGGTCGGCGGAGTCGGCGATGGTGACGGTGTGGCCGTTGTCGCGGTAGCCGACGACGCTGATGTAGTGCCCGC
>NZ_JBAKHL010000070.1:0-32186 GCF_036902715.1 Micromonospora sp. CPCC 205546 | reverse complement strand
CCGGGGACTGGGTCGACCCGGCGTCGATGACGGCGGACTACTGGTACGACAACCTGCGGCAGACCGTGCAGTTCGACCCGGCCGTCCGCGTGGCGGTGGCCGCGGGTCACACGACGTTCGTGGAGATCAGCCCGCATCCGGTGTTGACGATGCCGGTGACGGCGATCCTGGACGACAGCGGTGTCACCGGGCACACGCTGGGCAGCCTGCGCAGGGGTGACGACGACGCGACGCGGCTGCTGACGAACCTCGCCACCGCCCACGCGGTCGGCCTGCCCGTCGACCTGACGACCGTCCTCGCCGAGACCGACATCGTGGCGCTGCCCACCTACGCCTTCGACCGCAGCCGCTTCTGGCCCACCGCGGCGACCGGGCAGGGCGGCGTCGAGGAGGCCCCGAGCGGCGTCGACTCGGCGTTCTGGGCGGCCATCGAACGCGAGGACCTGGCCGCGCTCGCGGAACTCACCGAGCAGGACGCCACGGAATCCCTGGAACGGCTGGGCGCCGCCCTGCCGGTGCTCGCCTCCTGGCGGCGCCAGCAGCGCAACCGGTCCAGCCTGGACGACCTGCGGTACCGCAGCGTCTGGCAGCCGTACACGGGGACGCCCGTCAGCTTCCTCCCCGGCGCCTGGTGGGTGATCGCCGACGAGCGGCACCCGGAGGAGGGCGAGGCCGCCGTCGCCGAGCTGACCCGCCGGGGCGCCGACGTCCGGCTGGTGGCGTTGCCGGAGGACCTGACCGATCGGGCCGCCCTCGCCGCGCACCTGAGCGGCGCCACCCGCACCGCCGACGGCGAACCGGCCCCGGCGGACGGGGTGCTGTCGCTGCTCGCCCTCGCCGACGGCGCGGTCGACGACACCCAGCCGGTGCCGCCGTTCCTCGCCCGCTCGCTCGCGCTGATCCAGGCGCTCGGCGACCTCGACGTCGCCGCGCCGCTGTGGTGCGTCACCCGGGGCGCCGCCGGCACCACCCGGGGCGGAACGCCCGGCCGGCCGGAGCAGTCGCTGCTCTGGGGCCTCGGTCGGGTCGTCGCCCTCGAACACCCCGAGCGGTGGGGCGGCCTGGTCGACGTCCCGGCCACCCTGGACGACCACGGCTGGGACCTGCTCTGCGCCGCCCTCGCCGGCCTCGACGGCGAGGACCAGCTCGCGGTCGACGGCGCCACCATCCTCGTACGCCGACTGGTGCGCTCGCCCGGCGGCGAGGCGGCCACCGACGACGCCGGCTACCCGGGCACGACCCTGGTCACCGGAGGCACCGGCGCGCTCGGCGCGGAGGTGGCCCGCTGGCTGGCCGCCCGGGGCGCCGAGCACCTGATGCTCGTCAGCCGCCGCGGCGCGGACGCCCCCGGGGCCAGCGAGCTGGTCCGGGAGCTGGCCGGGACGGGCACCCGGGTGACCGTCGCGGCCTGCGACGTGGCCGACCGGGCGGCGCTGGCCAAGCTGCTCGACGAGGTGCCCGCCGACGCGCCGCTGACCAGCGTGGTGCACGCGGCCGGCGTCCTGGAGGACGGGGTGCTCGACGGCCTCACCGCCGACCGCCTCGCCACCGTCCTGCGACCCAAGGTGCTCGGCGCCCTGCACCTGCACGAGCTGACCGTCGGCCGGGAACTGCGCGCCTTCGTGCTGTTCTCCGCGATGGCCGGCCAGCTCGGCGCCGCCGGGCAGGGCAGCTACGCCGCCGCCAACGCCTACCTCGACGCTCTCGCCGAGCAGCGGCACCGGCAGGGCCTGCCGGCCACGTCGGTCGCCTGGGGTCCCTGGTCGGCGGGCGGCATGGCCACCACCGACCAGGCCGTGGAGGAGCGCCGCCGGCGCACCGGCGTGGCCCGCCTCGACACGGGGCCCGCGCTCACGGCGCTCGCGCAGTGCGTCGCGCGGGGCGAGCCGGCGACGATGGTGGCCGGCATCGACTGGGCCCGCTACGTGCCCGGGTTCGTCGCCGTGCGGCCCAGCCCGCTCATCGCGGGCGTCGCCGAGGCGCGCCGGGCCGTCGCCGAGCGGGCCGAGGACACCGGCGTCTCCGCGGAGTCCCTCGCCGCGCTGCTCGCCGGGCAGACCGACGCCGACCGACGCAAGACCCTGCTGGAGCTGGTACGCGGGCAGGCCGCCGCGGTGCTCGGGCACGCCTCGATGGACGCCGTGGAGCCGGACCGGGCGTTCCGGGAACTCGGCTTCGACTCGCTGACCGCCGTGGAGCTGCGCAACCGGCTCACCGCGGCGACCGGCGTCCGGCTGCCCGCCACGGTCGTCTTCGACTACCCGACCGCCGCCGGGCTGGCCGAGTACGTGCGGGCCGCGGTCGTCGACGGCGGCGTGGTCGGGGTCGCCCCCGTCTTCGGCGAGCTGGACAGGTTGGAAGCGGCGCTCTCCGGCTCGGCGCCGGACCGGAGCGCCCGGATTCGGATCACCGAGCGGCTGCGGGCGCTGCTGGCCTCCCTCAACGAGGCCGACGCGCCGGCGGACGGCGACACCGTCGCCGAGAAGCTCCAGGACGCGACGCCGGACGAGGTCTTCGACTTCATCGACCGCGAGCTGGGGATGTCCTGACGTGATCGCTGCTGCTGCGACGACGGGTCAACACAAGGAGTGCGCGGTCCATGGCTGACGAGGCGAAGCTTCTCGACTACCTCAAGCGGGTCACCGCTGACCTGCACCAGGTGCGCCAGCGCCTGCGCGAGGTGGAGGCCGGTGAACAGGAACCGGTCGCCATCGTCTCCATGAGCTGCCGCTTCCCGGGCGGGGTGCGCTCGCCCGAGGACCTGTGGGAGGTGGTCGCGTCCGGCCGGGACGTGGTCTCCGACTTCCCCACCGACCGCGGCTGGGACCTCGGGTCGCTCTACGACAGCGACCCGGAGCAGAGCGGCACGTCGTACACGCGGCAGGGTGGCTTCGTCCACGACCTGGCCGACTTCGACCCGGGCTTCTTCGCGATCTCCCCCCGGGAGGCGCTCGCGATGGACCCGCAGCAGCGCTGGCTGCTGGAGGCCTCGTGGGAGGCCCTGGAGCGGGCCGGCATCGACCCGCACTCGCTGCGCGGCAGCCGCACCGGCGTCTTCGCCGGCAGCACCGGCCAGGACTACGGCACCGTGCTCATGGGTGCCGCGCAGGGCCTGGAAGGCCACCTGATGACCGGCAACGCCGGCAGCGTGGTCTCCGGCCGGATCGCCTACACCTTCGGGCTGGAGGGGCCGGCGGTCACCATCGACACCGCCTGCTCGTCCTCGCTGGTCGCCCTGCACCTCGCCGGGCAGGCGCTGCGGCAGCGGGAGTGCACGCTGGCCCTCGTCGCCGGGGTCACCGCCATGTGCACGCCGGCCGCCTTCGTCGAGTTCTCCCGCCAGCGCGGCCTCGCCGCCGACGGCCGGTGCAAGGCGTTCGCCGCCGCCGCCGACGGGACCGGCTGGTCCGAGGGCGTCGGCGTCCTGCTGCTGGAGCGGCTGTCGGACGCGCAGCGCAACGGCCACCCGATCCTCGCCGTGGTGCGGGGCAGCGCGGTCAACCAGGACGGCGCCTCCAACGGCCTGAGCGCCCCGAACGGGCCGTCGCAGCAGCGGGTGATCCAGCAGGCCCTGGCCAACGCCGGTCTCGCCGCCGGCGGCGTGGACGTGGTCGAGGCGCACGGCACGGGCACGCGGCTCGGCGACCCGATCGAGGCGCAGGCGCTGCTGGCCACGTACGGGCAGGACCGGGGCGATGCCGCGCCGCTGCTGCTCGGCTCGGTGAAGTCGAACATCGGCCACGCCCAGGCCGCCGCCGGCGTGGCCGGTGTGATCAAGATGGTGATGGCGATGCGGCACGGCGTCGTGCCGCCCACCCTGCACGTGGACGAGCCGACCCCCGAGGTCGACTGGTCGGCCGGCGAGGTCTCGCTGGTGACCGAGGCGACGCCGTGGCCGGCGGCGGGCCGGCCGCGCCGCTCGGCGGTCTCCTCGTTCGGGGTGTCCGGCACCAACGCGCACACCATCCTGGAGCAGGCCCCCGAGCCCCAGCCGCCCGCGTCGGCCGCCGCGCCGGTGGTCGAGCGGCCGGTCGTGCCGGTGCCGGTGTCGGCCCGGGACGCGGCCGGCCTCGCCGCGCAGGCCGCCCGCTGGGCGGCCCGGCTGGCCGCCGACGAGACCCTGCGGCCTCTGGACGTGGCCTTCTCGTCGGTCACCTCGCGATCCACCCTGGACCACCGCGCCGTGGTCACCGCGACCGGCCGCGAGGACCTGCTGGCCGGGCTGCGCGCCCTCGCCGCCGGCGACCCGTCGGGCGCGGTCGTCAGGGGCCAGGCCGGCGGCCGGGGCGCGCTCGCGGTGCTCTTCTCGGGTCAGGGCGCGCAGCGCGCCGGCATGGGTCGGGAGTTGTCCGCCGGGTTCCCGGTGTTCGCCGCGGCGCTGGACGAGGTGTGCGGTCATCTGGATGCGTTGCTGCCGCGTCCGTTGCGGGAGGTGCTGTTCGCGGAGGCGGGCGCCCCGGAGGCGGAGCTGCTGGACCAGACGGTGTTCACGCAGGCGGGTCTGTTCGCGGTCGAGGTGGCGCTGTTCCGGCTGGTGGAGTCGTTCGGTGTCGTGCCGGAGTTCGTGGGTGGGCACTCGATCGGTGAGGTCACCGCGGCGCATGTGGCGGGGGTGTTGTCCCTGGCGGACGCGGCGGCGTTGGTGGCGGCGCGGGGTCGGCTGATGCAGGCGCTGCCCACGGGCGGCGGGATGCTGGCCGTCGCCGCGACCGAGGAGGCGGTGGCCGAGTCGATCACGGCCCTGGCCGGCCGGGTCGGCGTCGCGGCGGTGAACGGGCCGGCCTCGGTGGTGGTCTCCGGCGCCGTGGACGCGCTCGACGAGGTGGAGCGGGTCTGGCGGGAGCGGGGCGTACGCACGCGCCGGCTCACGGTGAGCCACGCGTTCCACAGTCCGTTGATGGAGCCGATGCTCGGCGAGTTTCGGGCCGTCCTCGACGGGTTGTCGTTCTCCGCGTCGTCGCTGCCGATCGTGTCGAACGTGACCGGGGCGCTCGCCGGTGACGAGATCCGCACGGCCGACTACTGGGTGCGTCACGTGCGCGAGGCCGTGCGCTTCGCCGACGGGGTCACCGCGCTGCGCGACGCGGGCGTGGACACGTTCCTGGAGATCGGCCCGCAGAGCGTGCTGACCGCGATGGCGGCGGACATCCTGCCCGGCGACGACGCTGTGCTGGCCGTCGCCGCGCAACGCAAGGACCGGCCCGAGGCGCACGGGCTGCTGGCCGGGCTGGCCGAGCTGCACGCGCACGGGGTGGCGGTGGACTGGCGGCCGTGGTTCGCCGACACCGGCGCCCGGCGGGTGGACCTGCCCACGTACGCCTTCCAGCACCAGCGCTACTGGCCCGAGGCGGGGGCCGGGTGGACCGGCGACGTCACCGCGGTCGGCCTGCGGCCCGCGCAGCACCCACTGCTCGGGGCCGCCGTCGGCGTCGCGCACGCCGAGGGCTTCCTGTTCACCGGCCGGCTGGCCCGGCGTACCCACCCGTGGATCTGTGACCACGTCGTCTTCGACACCGTGCTGCTGCCCGGCACCGGCTTCGTCGAACTCGCCCTGCAGGCCGGCGCGCACGTCGGCGCGGACCACGTCCGCGAACTCACCCTGGAGTCGCCGCTGATCCTGCCCGAGTCCGGGGGCGTGGACATCCAGCTCTGGATCGGCCCGGCGGACGAGACCGGGTGCCGGTCCGTGTCGCTGCACTCCGCCCAGGACGGCGAACCGGCCGAGGGCGCCGGCGAGCGGGCCTGGACCCGCAACGCCAGCGGCGTGCTGGCCAGCGGCCCCGCCGCCCCGAGCGGCCCCGCCGGCTGGTCCGACCTGACCACCTGGCC
The DNA here is from genome assembly GCF_036902715.1 of Micromonospora sp. CPCC 205546. Classification (NCBI taxonomy): domain Bacteria; kingdom Bacillati; phylum Actinomycetota; class Actinomycetes; order Micromonosporales; family Micromonosporaceae; genus Micromonospora; species Micromonospora sp. CPCC 205546. The sequence continues at coordinate 26,357 of NZ_JBAKHL010000070.1, read as the reverse complement.
GCCGTCCGGCGCGACCGAGATCGGCACCGACGACCTCTACCTCAACCTCGCCGCCCAGGGCTACGACTACGGCCCGTCGTTCATCGCCCTGCGCTCCGCGTGGCGGCGCGGCGACGACCTCTTCGCCGAGCTGGCGCTGCCCGAGGCCCCCGCCGCCGAGGCCGGCGGGTACGGCCTGCACCCGGCGCTGCTCGACGCGGCGCTGCACACCCTCGGCCTGACCACGCCGGCCGGGGAGCCCTCCGGGGCGGACATGCCCCCCGGGTACGGTCGGCTGCCGTTCTCCTGGAACGACGTCGCCCTGCACGGGGCAGGGGCCGCCGCCGCCCGGGTCCGGGTCACGCACACCGGTCCCGACAGCATCTCGCTGCTGCTCACCGACGTCACCGGCGCGCCCGTCATCTCCGTCGGCTCCCTCGTCCTGCGGCCGGTCTCCGCCGACCAGCTCCGCACCGCCGGGGGCGGCGGCACCGAGTCGCTGTTCCGGGTGGAGTGGGCCCCGCTCGCGCTGCCCGCCGGCCCGTCCACCGTCGACTGGGCGGTGGTCGGCGACGCGGCGGCGCTCACCGACGCGGTCGCGGCCACCGGCACGGCCGTGACGGCGTACGCCGACCTGACCGCCCTGGCCACGGCCATGGACGACGGGACGGACGCCCCCGGCGTGCTCGTCGTGCCGTTCCTCGACCCGCCCGCGTCGGCGGACGTCCCCCGGGCCGTCGCCGAGGTGACCCACCGGGCGCTCGCCGTGCTCCAGCAGTTCCTCGCCGACGACCGCTACACGGCCTCCCGGCTGGTGGTGCTGACCTCAGGCGCGGTCGCCACCGAATGGGACACCGACCTGACCGACCTGGCCGGCGCCGCCGTGATCGGCCTGCTCCGCTCCGCCCAGTCGGAGAACCCCGACCGGTTCGTGCTGGTCGACGTCGACGACGTCGCCGGCTGCGCCGCCGCGCTCGTCCCGGCCGTCGCGACCGACGAGCCGCAGGTCGTGATCCGGGCGGGCGTCGCCGCCGGCGCCCGGCTCACCCGGGTCCCCGCGCCGACCGAGCCGCCGGCCGTCCCGTTCGACGGGGACGGCACCGTCCTGATCACCGGCGCGACCGGCACCCTCGGCCAGCTGATGAGCCGGCACCTGGTGGACACGTACGGCGTCCGGCACCTGATCCTCACCAGCCGGCGCGGCCGCGCCGCCGGGGGCGTCGCGGAGCTCTGCGCCGAGTTGGAGGCGCTCGGCGTGAGCGTCACCGTCGCCGCCTGCGACGTCGCCGACCGCGCCGCCGTGGCCGAGCTGCTGGCCGGCATCCCGGCGGAGCACCCGCTCACCGCCGTGATCCACGCCGCCGGCGTCCGCGACGACGGCGTCATCTCCTCGCTCACCCCCGAGCGGATGGACGGTGTGCTGCGGCCCAAGGTCGACGCCGCCTGGCACCTGCACGAGCTGACCGCCGAGCTCGACCTGAAGGCGTTCGTCTCGTACTCCTCCCTCGCCGCCACCGCCGGCGGCCCGGGCCAGGGCAACTACGCCGCCGCCAACGCGTTCCTCGACGGGCTGGCCCAGCACCGCAAGGCGCGCGGCCTCGCCGCCCTCACCCTCGCCTGGGGCCTCTGGGCCGACCGCAGCGGCATGACCACCGAGCTGGACGACGTCCACCTCAACCGGATCTCCCGCTCCGGCGTCGCCGCGATGGAGGCCGAGGAGGGGCTCGCCCTCTTCGACGCGGCCTGCCGCACCACGGACGCCGCGCTCGTCCCGGCCCGGCTGGACCTCGCCGCGATGAAGGTCCAGTTCGCCGGTGGGAGCATCCCGCCGCTGTACCGCGCGCTGATCCGCATGCCCGCGCGCGCCGCCGCGGCCGCCACCGGTGCCTCGCTGGTGCAGCAGCTCGCCGGGCTCGGCGAGTCCGAGCGGGCCGCCGCGCTCATCGAGATCGTCCGGGGGCAGGCCGCCGCCGTGCTCGGCTACCCCGACCCGGCGGCCATCGAGCCGCGCCGGGCGTTCAGCGAGTTCGGCTTCGACTCGCTCACCGCCGTGGAGATGCGCAACCGGCTCAACAACGCCTTCGGGATGCGGCTGCCGGCCACCCTCGTCTTCGACTACCCGACCCCGCACGACCTGGCGGCCTTCCTGGGTACGGAGATCGCCGGCACCCCGGTTCCCGTGCGGCCCGCGACCCCCACCGTGTCGGTCGGTGACGACGAGCCCCTCGCGATCATCGGCATGGCCTGCCGGCTGCCCGGCGGGGTGTTCTCGCCCGACGACCTGTGGCGGCTGGTGGTCGACGGCGTCGACGCGATCAGCGACCTGCCGACCGACCGCGGTTGGGACCTCGACAGCCTCTACAGCCCCGACCCGGACGCCCCCGGCACCTTCTACGCCCGCGGCGGCGGCTTCCTCAGCGGCGTGGACAAGTTCGACCCCGGCTTCTTCGGCATCTCGCCCCGCGAGGCCCTGGCCATGGACCCGCAGCAGCGGCTGCTGCTGGAGACCACCTGGGAGTCCTTCGAGTCCGCCGGCATCGACCCCACCGACGTACGGGGCAGCAGCACCGGCGTCTTCGTCGGCACCAGCGGCCAGGACTACGGCTCGCTGCTCGCGTACTCGCCGGAGGCCGCCGAGGGCTACATGCTGACCGGGATGACCAGCAGCGTCATCTCCGGCCGGGTGGCGTACACGTTCGGGCTGGAAGGCCCGGCGGTGTCGCTGGACACGGCCTGCTCGTCCTCGCTGGTCGCGCTGCACTGGGCCGGCCAGGCGCTGCGGCGCGGCGAGTGCGACATGGCGCTGGCCGGCGGCGTCATGGTGATGGCCACCCCGACCGCGTTCGTCGAGTTCTCCCGGCAGCGCGGACTGGCCGCCGACGGCCGGTGCAAGTCCTTCGCCGCGTCCGCCGACGGCACCGGCTGGTCCGAGGGCGTCGGCATGCTGCTCGTGCAGCGGCTCTCCGACGCGCGCCGGCAGGGCCGGACGGTGTACGCGGTGGTGCGCGGCTCCGCCATCAACCAGGACGGCGCCTCGAACGGGCTGACGGCGCCGAACGGCCCGTCGCAGCAGCGGGTGATCCGCCAGGCCCTCGCCTCGGCGCGGCTCTCCACGGCCGACGTCGACGTGGTCGAGGCGCACGGCACCGGCACGACACTGGGCGACCCCATCGAGGCGCAGGCGCTGCTCGCCACGTACGGGCGGGAACGGCCCGCCGACCGGCCGCTGCTGCTCGGCTCGATCAAGTCGAACATCGGCCACGCGCAGGCCGCCGCCGGCGTCGCCGGTGTGATCAAGATGGTGCAGGCCATCCGGCACGGCATGGTGCCGGCGACGCTGCACGTGGACGAGCCGTCGCCGCACATCGACTGGACCTCCGGCGCGGTGGAACTCGCCACGGAGTCGCGGCCGTGGCCGGCGGTGGAGCGCCCGCGCCGGGCGGCGGTGTCGTCGTTCGGCATCTCCGGCACGAACGCCCACGTGATCATCGAGCAGGCCGACGAGCCGCAGGCCGTGGCCCCCGCCGAGCCCGCCCTGGGACTCGTGGCCGCCGACGTCGTGGCATGGCCGCTGTCGGCGCGGTCGAAGGGCGCCCTGTCCGGTCAGGCGGCCCGCCTGGCGGAGTACGTGCGTGGGCGCGGCGAGGTCGATCCGGCGGCGGTGGGCTGGTCCCTCGCGACCACCCGGTCCGTGTTCGACCAGCGCGCCGCCGTGGTCGCCTCGACCGTCGAGGACCTGCTGGCGGGGCTCGACGCCCTGGCGTCCGGCTCGCCGGCCGGCAACGTGGTCGCCGGCACGGTCGCGTCCCATGGCGCGGGTGCGGTGTTCGTGTTCCCGGGTCAGGGTGCGCAGTCGGCGCGGATGGCGGCGGGGCTGGTGGGTCGTACGCCGGTGTTCGACGCGCGGCTGGCGGAGTGCCAGCGGGCCCTGGCGCCGTACCTGGACGTGGATCTGGTGTCGGTGTTGACCGGGGACGACGAGTCGTGGCTGGCGCGGGTCGAGGTCGTGCAGCCGGTGCTGTGGGCCGTCGGCGTCGCGTTGGCGGCCGTGTGGCAGCACGCGGGGGTGTCCCCGGCCGCCGTGATCGGCCACTCGCAGGGCGAGATCGGTGCCGCGTGCGTGGCGGGCATCCTCAGCCTGGAGGACGCGGCGAAGGCGGTGGCCCTGCGGTCGCGGGCGCTGACGGTGCTGCGGGGCACCGGCACCATGGCCTCGATCGACCTCTCCGCCGAGGCGGTCGCCGAGCGGCTGCCGGCCTTCCCCGGCGTGGGCGTCGCGGCGGTCAACGGCCCGTCGATCGTCGTGGTGTCCGGACCGCCGCAGCCGGTCGCCGACCTCGTCGAGGCGTGCCAGGCCGACGGGGTGCGGGCCCGGTTGATCCCGGTGGACTACGCGTCGCACTCGGCGGCCGTGCAGGACGTCGCGGAGCAGCTCCGCGCCGACCTGGCCGACGTCACCCCCCGGCAGGGGCACATCCGGCTGGTCTCGACGTTGACCGGGGACTGGGTCGACCCGGCGTCGATGACGGCGGACTACTGGTACGACAACCTGCGGCAGACCGTGCGCTTCGACGCGGCCGTCCGCGTGGCGGTCGCCGCGGGTCACACGACGTTCATCGAGATCAGCCCGCATCCGGTGTTGACGATGCCGGTGACGGCGATCCTCGACGACGCGGGCGTCACCGGTCACACCCTGGGCAGCCTGCGCAGGGGCGACGACGACGCGACGCGGCTGCTGACGAACCTCGCCACCGCCCACACCATCGGCCTGCCCGTCGACCTGACGACGGTCCTCGCCGAGACCGACATCGTGGCGCTGCCCACGTACGCCTTCGACCACCAGCGGTACTGGGTCGAGCCGCCGCTGCACCGGGCGCAGGACGTCAGCTCCGCCGGCCTCCAGGACGCCGGGCACCCGCTGCTCAGCGCCACGCTGACCTTCCCCGACAGCGAGCGGATGGTCTTCACCGGGCGGCTGTCGGTGCGTACCCACCCGTGGCTCGGCGAGCACCGGGTGATGGACAACATCCTGCTGCCCGGCACCGCCTTCGTGGAGCTCGCCACGTACGCCGGTGAGCAGGCCGGCTGCCCGACGGTGGAGGAGCTGACCCTGCTCGCCCCGCTCGTCCTGCCCGAACTCGGCGCCCTCCAGGTGCAGCTGATGGTCGGTGACCGGGACGACGACGGGCGGCGCACCGTCCAGCTCTACTCCCGGCCCTACCGGGACGGCTCCGACGAGATCCTGGCCGACGTCGCCTGGACCTGCCACGCCACCGGTCTGCTCGGCCCGCAGCCGGCCGACGCCGCGCCCGCCTTCGACCTGGGGGTGTGGCCGCCGCCCGGCGCGACGCGCGTCGAGGCCGACGACTTCTACTCGGGCATCGAGGCGACCGTCTTCGGGTACGGCCCGGCGTTCCGCGGCCTGCGCGCCGCGTGGACCCGCGACGACGAGGTCTTCGCCGAGGTCGAGCTGCCCGCCGACCACCACGCCGAGGCGGGCCGCTTCGGCGTGCACCCGGCGCTGCTGGACGGCGCGTTGCAGGCCATGTCGATCGGCGGCTTCCTCGGCCGGATGGGCGACGGCGCCGACGCCAGCGTGCCCCGCCTCCCGTTCGCCTGGACCGGCGTCTCCCTGCTCGCCGCCGGGGCCACCGCCCTGCGCGTACGCGTCGCGGCGGCCGGCGAGGTCGGCGTCTCCTTCCAGGTGGCCGACGCCACCGGCGCCCCGGTGCTGCACGTCGACTCGCTGATCATGCGCCGGGTCTCCGGCGACTCGCTCGGCGCGGCCCGTTCCGGCCGGCACGAGTCGCTGTTCCAGGTGGACTGGCCGGTGCTGCCGGTGCCCACCGGCCCCGTGCCGGCGGCGACCCGCTGGGTGGCGCTCGGCGACGACCTGGCCCTCAGCGCCGCCTGCGAGGCGGCCGGCGCCCGGGTGCGTGCCGACGTCGACCTCGACTCGCTGGGCGACCTGCTCGCCGGGGGTGAGCCGACGCCCGAGGCGGTGATCGTGCCGATCGGCGACGCCGGGGATCCGACGGACCCGGCGCTGGCCGGACAGGCGCGGGCCACCACGCACCGTACCCTCGCCGCGTTGCGGACCTGGCTCGCCGACGACCGGTTCGCCGAGTCCCGGCTGGTGCTGGTCACCCGCGACGCGGTCGCGGCGGGGGAGCAGCAGGTCGTCGACCTGCGCCAGGCTCCGGTCTGGGGCCTGCTGCGCACCGCGCAGCTCGAACACCCGGGCCGGTGCCAGCTCGTCGACCTCGACGACAGCCCGGACAACGCCGCCGTGCTGGCCGCCGCGATCGCCTCCGGCGAGCCGCAGCTCGCCGTGCGGGCCGGGCAGGTCCGCACGCCACGGCTCGGGCGGGTCCCGGCCGGGGTGGAGCCGCTGCCCGGCGGGATCGACCCGGACGGCACCGTGCTGATCACCGGCGGGACCGGCGTGCTCGGCCGCATCCTGGCCCGGCACCTCGCCACCACCCACGGCGTGCGGCACCTGCTGCTGGCCGGGCGGCGCGGCGCGGCGGCCGAGGGGATCGGCGACCTGGTCGACGAACTCGCCGGCACCGGTACCCGGGTGACCGTCGCGGCCTGCGACGCCGCCGACCCCGACGCCCTGTCGGCGCTGCTGGCCGGGGTGCCCGCCGCGCACCCGCTCACCGCCGTGGTGCACGCCGCCGGTGTCCTCGACGACGGCGTGCTGGAGTCGATGACCCCCGAGCGGGTGGACGCGGTCGCCGTGCCGAAGATCGACGCGGCGTGGCACCTGCACCGCCTCACGGCCGACGCGGACCTCGCGGCCTTCGTCCTGTTCTCCTCGGCGGCGGCCACCCTGGGCAGCGCCGGCCAGTCCAACTACGCGGCGTCGAACGCCTTCCTCGACGCCCTCGCGGCGCACCGCCGGGCCCGCGGGCTCGCCGGCATCTCGCTCGCGTGGGGCCTGTGGGAGGAGGCCAGCGGCATGACCGGTCACCTCGGCGACGACGACGTGCGGCGGATGGCCGAGCAGGGCGCCGCCGGGCTCGCCACCGAGCAGGCGCTGAGCCTCTTCGACGCGGCGTGGCGGCTCGACGCGGCGGCAGTGGTGCCGATGCGCCTGGACGTCGGGACGCTGCGCGGGCAGGCGGAGGCCGGCACCCTCGCGCCGATGCTGCGGGCCCTGGTCCGGGTGCCGATGCGGCGCTCGGTCGACGCCGCCGGCGCCCGCTCCGGCGGGGTGCAGCTCGGCCAGCGACTCGCCGGCCTGGCCGGCCCGGAGCGGCTCAAGGTGGTGCTCGACGTGGTACGGGCGAACATCGCCGCCGTCCTCGGCCACGCCGGCGCCGACGCCGTCGACCCGAACCGGCTCTTCACCGACCTGGGCTTCGACTCGCTCACCGCGGTCGACCTGCGCAACCGGCTCAACGGCCTGTCCGGGCTGCGGCTGCCGGCGACGCTGGTTTTCGACTACCCGACGCCGACCGCCCTCGCCGAGAAGCTGACCAGCGAGATCGCCGCCGACGCGGCGCCCTCCACCCAACCGCTCTTCCAGGGCATCGACACGGTCGAGAGCCTGCTCAACGCCATCCCGCTCGACCCGGCGGCCCGGGCCCGGTTCACCGCCCGGATGCAGGACCTGCTCGCCAAGGCGTCCGACCTGGCGGCGGGGCCCGCCGCCGAGCCGGACCGGCCCGACCTCGACTCGGCCAGCGACGACGAGATCTTCGACTTCATCAGCAAAGAGTTTGGAATCTCCTGAGATGACCAACCTTCCAATCGAGGCAGGTGCCCCCCGATGAGCGATGACAAGCTGCGGTACTTCCTCAAGCGGGTCACCGCCGACCTGCACGAGACCAAGCGCAAGCTGCAGACCGTCGAGGCACGCGACCAGGAACCCCTGGCCATCGTCTCGATGAGCTGCCGCTTCCCCGGTGGCGTCCGGTCGCCGGAGGACCTGTGGGAGCTTGTCGCCGACGGCCGGGACGCGCTCACCGAGTTCCCGGACGACCGGGGTTGGGACCTGGAGGCGCTCTACGACCCCGACCCGAACAAGCCGGGCAAGAGCTACACCCGCATCGGCGGGTTCCTCGACGGCGCCGGTGACTTCGACCCGTCCCTGTTCGGGATCTCCCCCCGTGAGGCCCTCGCGATGGACCCGCAGCAGCGGCTGCTGCTGGAGACGTCCTGGGAGGCCGTCGAGCGGGCCGGCATCGACCCGCTGTCGCTGCGCGGCAGCTCCACCGGTGTCTTCGTCGGGCTGAGCACCTCGAACTACGGCATGGGTCTGCCCAACGTGCCCGAGGGCGTCGACATGTACATCGGCACCGGGAACACCACCAGCGTCGCGTCCGGCCGGATCTCGTTCACGCTCGGCCTCAACGGCCCGGCCGTGACCGTGGACACCGCCTGCTCCTCCTCGCTGGTGGCCCTGCACCTCGCCGTGAACGCGCTGCGCCGCGGCGAGTGCGACCTGGCCATCGCCGGTGGCGTCACCGTGATGGTCACCCCCGGCGTGTTCGTCGTCTTCTCCCGGCAGCGCGGCATGTCCGTCGACGGCCGGTGCAGGGCGTTCGCCGCGGGCGCGGACGGCACCGGCTGGGGCGAGGGCGGCGGCGTGCTCGTCGTGGAGCGGCTGGCCGACGCCGAGCGCAACGGCCACCCGATCCTCGCCGTGATCCGGGGCAGCGCCCTCAACCAGGACGGCGCGTCCAACGGGCTCACCGCCCCGAACGGCCCCTCCCAGCAGCGGGTCATCCGGCAGGCCCTCGCCAACGCCCGGCTCGGCACCGCCGACGTCGACATGGTGGAGGCGCACGGCACCGGCACCACCCTCGGCGACCCGATCGAGGCGCAGGCGCTCATCGCCACGTACGGGCAGGACCGGCCGGCGGACCGGCCGCTCTGGTTGGGCTCGGTCAAGTCGAACATCGGCCACACCCAGAGCGCCGCCGGCGTCGCCGGGCTGGTCAAGATGGTGATGGCGCTGCGCAACGGCGTCATGCCGGAGACCCTGCATGTCGACGAGCCCTCCCCGCACGTGGACTGGACCGCCGGGGCGGTCTCCCTGCTCACCGAGTCCAAGCCGTGGCCGGAGCTGGACCGCCCCCGCCGCGGCGGCGTCTCCTCGTTCGGCGTGAGCGGCACCAACGCGCACGTGATCCTGGAGGAGTACCGCCCGCGCGTCGCCGACCCGATCGCCGTCGACGGCGAGGAGGCAGTCGAGGCCACCGCCGTCGCGCCCGCGCGACGCCCCGGCCTCGTCGCCTCGGACGTCACCGTCTGGCCGGTGTCGGCCCGGTCGAGGTCCGCCCTCGCCGGCCAGGCCGCCCGGCTCGCGCGGCACGTGCGCGAGCACGGCGACCTCGCCCCGGCGGCGATCGGCTGGTCGCTGGCCACCACCCGCTCGACGTTCGACCACCGCGCCGCCGTGGTCGGCCTCGGCACCGACGAACTGCTCGCCGGGCTGGACGCCCTCGCCGCCGGCCACCCGGCCGGCAACCTCGTCACCGGTACGGTCACCAGCGCCGGCGCCGGCCCCGTCTTCGTCTTCCCCGGCCAGGGCGCTCAGTCGGCGCGGATGGCCGCCGGCCTGGTCGGCCGTACGCCGGTGTTCGACGCGAAGCTGGCCGAGTGCCAGCGGGCCCTGGCGCCCCACCTGGACGTGGACCTCGTCTCGGTGCTGACCGGCGACGACGAGTCGTGGCTGGAGCGCGTCGAGGTCGTGCAGCCCGTGCTGTGGGCCGTCGGCATGGCGCTGGCGGCCGTGTGGCGCGCGGCGGGCGTCGTACCGGACGCGGTCGTCGGCCACTCGCAGGGCGAGATCGGCGCGGCGTGCGTGGCCGGCATCCTCACCCTGGAGGACGCGGCGCGGACCGTGGCGCTGCGCTCCCGCGCGCTCGCCGTGCTGCGCGGCACCGGCACGATGGCGTCGATCGACCTTTCCGCCGACGCCGTGGCCGAGCGGCTGCCGGCCTTCCCGGGCGTCGGGGTGGCGGCGGTCAACGGACCGTCCACCGTCGTGGTCTCCGGCCCGCCGCAGCCCGTGGCGGACCTCGTGGCGGCGTGCGAGGCCGAGGGCCTGCGCGCCCGGCTCATCCCGGTGGACTACGCCTCCCACTCGGAGGCCGTGCAGCAGGTCGCCGAGCAGCTGCGCGGCGACCTGGCCGACGTCACCCCGCAGGCCGGCCACACCCGGCTGGTCTCCACCCTCACCGGCGACTGGGTCGACCCCGCCTCGATGAGCGCCGACTACTGGTACGACAACCTGCGGCAGACGGTGCGCTTCGACGCCGCCGTCCGCGTCGCCGTCGCCGCCGGGCACACCACGTTCGTGGAGATCAGCCCCCACCCCGTGCTGACGATGCCGGTCACGGCCATCCTCGACGACACCGGCGCCACCGGCCACACCCTGGGCAGCCTGCGCCGCGGCGACGACGACGCGACCCGCCTGCTGACCAACCTCGCCACCGCCCACGCCATCGGCCTGCCCGTCGACCTGGCGGACGTCCTCGCCGAGACCGACGTGGCGCCGCTGCCCACGTACGCCTTCGACCACCAGCGGTTCTGGCTGGACGGCAGCGGCGGCCCCGACCTGGAGAGCCTGCTGCAGGGCGCGGCGGCCGACCCGAGCGACGCGAGCTTCTGGGCCGCCGTGGAGCGCGGGGACGTCACCGCCCTCGCCGAGACCATCGCCACCGAGGAGACCCCGGCGCACGAGGTCCTCGACGCGCTGCTGCCGGCCCTGCCGATGCTCACCTCCTGGCGCCGGCAGCGGCGCCGGCAGTCGGACATCGACAGCTGGCGCTACCAGGACACCTGGAAGCCGCTGACCGGCGTCCCCAACCGGGGCATGAGCGGCACCTGGGTCGTGGTCATGCCGACCGGCGACATCATCGAGCCCTGGCAGGACGCCTGCGTCGAGGCGCTCACGGCGGCCGGCGCGACCCTCGTCGAGGTTCCCGTCTCCACCCCCGACGTCGACCGCGACCAGTTCGGCAAGCTGCTGCAGGAGGCGCTCGCCGCCGCACCGGGCGGCGACGCCGCCGCCGAGGTGACCGGCGTGGTCTCGCTGCTCGCCTTCGACGAGCTGGCCCACCCGCTGCACCCGTCCGTGCCCGGTGGCTTCGCCGCCACCGTCGCGCTCTTCCAGGCCCTCGGCGACATCGGCCTGCGCGCGCCGATGTGGAGCGTCACCTCCGGCGCCGCGTCGGTCGGCATGGCCGACCTGCTGCGCTCCCCGGTGCAGTCGCTGGTCTGGGGCTTCGGCCGGGTCGCCGCGCTGGAGCACCCGGAGCGCTGGGGTGGTCTCGTGGACCTGCCCGAGGCCGTCGAGGAGCGCTGCGCCGACCTGCTGGTCGCGGCCCTCACCACCGCCGGGGAGGAGGACCAGATCGCGGTACGCCCCAGCGGCCTGCTCGCCCGCCGGCTCACCCGGGTCCCGCTCGGCGACAGCCAGCCCGCGAACCCGTGGCAGCCGTACGGCACGGCGCTGGTCACCGGCGGCACCGGCGCGCTCGGTGGACACGCCGCCCGCTGGCTGGCCCGCAGCGGTGTGGAGAACATCGTCGTCGTCAGCCGGCGGGGCATGGCCGCGCCGGGCGCGCAGCAGCTCGTCGACGACCTGACGGGGCTGGGCGCCCAGGCCACCGTCGTCGAGTGCGACGCCTCCGACCGCGACGCGCTGGCCGACCTGATCGACGCGATCCCCGCCGAGTACCCGCTCACCGCGGTCGTGCACGCCTCCGCCGTGCTCGACGACGCCATGATCAACGACATCCGCCCGGAGCAGATCGAGCGGGTGCTGCAGGCCAAGGTCGACGTCGCGTACAACCTGCACGAGCTGACCCTCGACCATGAGCTGTCGGCGTTCATCATGTTCTCGTCCTTCGCCGGCAGCGTGGCCAGCTCCGGCGTGGGCAACTACGCCCCGAGCAACGCGTTCCTCGACGCCCTCGCCCAGCACCGGCGAGGCCTCGGCCTGACCGCCACCTCCATCGCCTGGGGGGCGTGGGCCGGCGGCGGGATGGCCGACGGGCCGCTCGGCGAGCTGCTGCACCGCCACGGCGTACCCGAGATGACCCCCGAGGCCGCCATCGCCGCGCTGCACCAGGCCGTGGACCACGGCGAGGCGTTCCTCACCATCGCCGACATCGCCTGGGAACGGTTCTCCGTCGCTTTCACCGCCACCCGACCGGGCCCGCTGATCAGCGACCTGCCGGACGTGCGCCGGCTCGCCACGGCCGAGAAGGTGGCCAGCGTCGAGGCCGGCGACGGTCCGGAGTCGTTGCAGGACCGCCTCGCCGGGCTGCCCGCCGCCGACCGGCTCGCCGTGCTGCTCGGCCTGGTCCGCAGCCAGGTCGCCGCCGTGCTCAACTACCCGTCCGCCGAGTCGGTGGACGAGCACCGGGCGTTCCGGGAGCTGGGCTTCGACTCCGTCACCGCCGTCGAGCTGCGCAACCGGCTCGGTTCGGCCACCGGGGTGGCCCTGCCGGTCACCCTGGTCTTCGACTACCCGACGCCGACGACCCTGGCGGAGTACCTCTTCGCCGAGGTCGCCCACGACGACGTGGTCACCCCGACCGCCCTCCTCGACGATCTGGACCGGATCGCCGACAGCCTCGACGTGGTGGCACGGGACGAGGCCGCCCGGGTGCGGGCCACCGTACGCCTGCAGGCGATGCTCTCCCGCCTGGCCCAGGACAGCGGCGGCGCCGACATCGGCCGGCACCTCGACGACGCCACCGACGACGAACTGTTCGCGATGGTCGACAAGGACCTCGGCATCTCCTGACCCTCCAGCTCCAGCTCTCTCCCGTCCCTTTCGAGGAAGCGGCACTCCGATGGCCAACGAAGACAAGCTCCGCGACTACCTCAAGCGGGTCATGGCGGATCTCCACGACACCCGCCGCCGGCTCAGTGAGGCGCAGTCCCAGGAACTGGAGCCGGTGGCGATCGTGGCGATGAGCTGCCGGTTGCCGGGCGGGGTGCGCAACCCCGACGACCTGTGGGAGCTGTTGCGGGACGGTCGGGACGCGGTCGCCCCCTTCCCCGACGACCGGGGCTGGGACCTGGAGCGCCTCTACCACCCCGATCCCGACCACCCGGGCACCTCGTACGCCCGCGAGGGCGGGTTCGTCGACGGGGCCGGGGACTTCGACTCCGCCTTCTTCGGCATCTCGCCCCGCGAGGCGCTGACCATGGACCCGCAGCAGCGGCTGCTGCTGGAGACGTCCTGGGAGGCGGTCGAGGCCGCCGGGATCGACCCGGCCTCGCTGCGCGGCAGCCGCACCGGGGTGTTCGTCGGCACCAACGGGCAGGACTACGGCACCCTGCTGATGGTGTCGCCGGACGGCGACGAGGGGCACTCGATGACCGGGGGGGCGGCGGCCGTCGCGTCGGGCCGGGTGTCGTACACCCTCGGCCTGGAAGGGCCGGCCGTCTCTATCGACACGGCCTGCTCGTCGTCGCTGGTGGCGCTGCACCTCGCGGTGCAGGCGCTGCGGGCGGGGGAGTGCGACCTGGCGCTGGCCGGCGGCGTGACCGTGATGGCCACCCCGGGGCTCTACATCGGATCCAGCCGGCAGCGCGCCCTCTCCCCGGACGGGCGGTGCCGGTCGTTCGCCGCCGCCGCCGACGGCGCCGGGTTCTCCGAGGGCGTCGGCTGGCTGCTGGTCGAGCGGCTGTCGGACGCCCGCCGCAACGGCCACCAGGTCCTGGCGGTGGTACGCGGCTCCGCCGTCAACCAGGACGGCGCGTCGAACGGGCTGACCGCCCCGAACGGGCCGGCGCAGCAGCGGGTGATCAGCCAGGCCCTCGCCTCGGCCCGGCTGTCCACCGCCGACGTCGACGTCGTGGAGGCGCACGGCACCGGCACCAAGCTGGGCGACCCGATCGAGGCGCAGGCGCTCATCGCCACGTACGGGCAGGACCGTGGCGAGGCCCCGCCGCTGCTGCTGGGCTCGGTGAAGTCGAACATCGGCCACGCCCAGGCCGCCGCGGGTGTGGCGGGCGTGATCAAGTTGGTGCTCGCCATCCGGCACGGCCTCGTCCCGGCGACGCTGCACGTCGACGCGCCGTCTCCGCACATCGACTGGACGGCCGGCGCGGTGGAACTGGCCACCGAGGCGCGACCGTGGCCCGAGACGGGCCGGGTGCGGCGCGGCGCCGTCTCCTCGTTCGGCATCTCCGGCACCAACGCCCACGTGATCATCGAGCAGCCGGACGAGCCGGCCGAGGGACGCCCGGCCGACTCCACCCCCGGCCTGGTCGCCGCCGACGCGCTGCTCTGGCCGGTGTCGGCGCGCACGAAGGGCGCGCTGGCGGGGCAGGCCGCCCGGGTCGCGCGGCACGTGCGCGAGCGCGGCGACCTCGCCCCGGCGGCGGTCGGCTGGTCGCTGGCCACCACCCGGTCGACGTTCGACCACCGCGCCGCCGTGGTCGCCTCGACCGCCGACGAGCTGTTGGCCGGTCTGGACGCCCTCGCGGCCGGCCGGCCGGCCGCACACGTGGTCACCGGTGTGGCGTCGAGCCCCGGCGCGGGCCCCGTCTTCGTGTTCCCGGGTCAGGGTGCGCAGTCGGCGCGGATGGCGGCCGGGCTGGTGGGTCGTACGCCGGTGTTCGACGCGAAGCTGGCGGAGTGCCAGCGGGCCCTGGCGCCGTACCTGGACGTGGACCTCGTGTCGGTGCTGACCGGAGACGACGAGTCGTGGCTGGAGCGCGTCGAGGTCGTGCAGCCGGTGCTGTGGGCCGTCGGCGTCGCGTTGGCGGCCGTGTGGCAGCACGCGGGGGTGTCCCCGGCCGCCGTGATCGGCCACTCGCAGGGCGAGATCGGTGCCGCGTGCGTGGCGGGCATCCTGACGCTGGAGGACGCGGCGCGGACGGTGGCGCTGCGCTCGCGCGCCCTGGCCGTGCTGCGCGGCACCGGCACGATGGCGTCGGTGGACCTGTCGGCCGACGCGGTCGCCGAGCGCCTGCCGGCCTTCCCGGGCGTCGGGGTGGCGGCGGTCAACAGTCCGTCCACCGTCGTGGTGTCCGGCCCGCCGCAGCACGTCGCCGACCTGGTGCAGGCGTGTCAGGCCGAGGGGGTCCGGGCCCGGTTGATCCCGGTGGACTACGCGTCGCACTCGCCGGCGGTGCAGGAGGTCGCCGAGCAGCTGCGCGCGGACCTGGCCGACGTCACCCCGCGGGCCGGCCACACCCGCCTGGTCTCCACCCTGACGGGCGACTGGGTCGACCCCGCCTCGATGACCGCCGACTACTGGTACGACAACCTGCGCCGCACCGTGCTCTTCGAGCCGGCGGTACGCACGGCGGTCGCCGCCGGGCACACCACGTTCGTGGAGATCAGCCCCCACCCCGTGCTGGCGATGCCGGTCACGGCCATCCTCGACGACACGGGCGTCACCGGGCACACCCTGGGCAGCCTGCGCCGCGGCGACGACGACGCGACCCGGCTGCTGACCAACCTCGCCACCGCGTACGCCATCGGCCTGCCCGTCGACCTGACGCGGGTCCTGCCCGCCACGGCCACCGTCGACCTGCCCACGTACGCCTTCGACCACCACCGGTACTGGCCCGCGCCGCCGGTCTTCCTCGCCGCGGCCGACGGCGAGCCCGACATCGACCGGTGGCGCTACCGGGTCACCTGGCAAGCGGTGCCCGACCTGCCACTGACCTGGCTCGCCGGCACCTGGCTCGTCCCGGTACCCGCCGCGCTGCGCGACGACACACTGGTCACCGACGTGCTGGCGGCGCTGGGCAACTTCGGCGCGGACGTCGTGCCCGTGGAACTGGACGTCACCGACGACCCGGCGGCGCTGGCCGACCGGCTGGGCGCCGCGCTGACCGACCCGGACGGGCCCGTCGCCGTGCTCTCGTTGCTGGGACTGGACGAGCGGGCGCACCCGGAGCACCCGGCGACCTCGCTGGCCGTCTCGGGCACCGCCCTGCTGGTGCAGGCGCTCGGGACGCTCGGCGTCGAGGCGCCGCTGTGGTGCGCGACCCGCGGAGCCGTCGCGGCCTGCGCCGACGACCCGGCGCCGAGCCCCGTCGCCGCCTCCGTCTGGGGGCTCGGCCGCGCGGTCGCCCTGGAACACCCCGCCCGCTGGGGCGGCCTGCTCGACCTGCCGGACACCCTCGACGCGCAGGCCGGCGCCCTGCTCTGCGCGGCGCTCGGCGCCAGCGGCGGCGAGGAGGACCAGTTCGGCGACGACGACGGCGCGGACCGGTTCGGCGCCGCCGAGGACCAGCTCGCCGTGCGCGGATCCGGGGTCTTCGTCCGCCGACTCGCCCGGATCACCGAGCCCGAGCCGGCCGCCGCCGAGGACACCTGGCGGACGCGCGGCACCGTGCTGATCACCGGCGGCACCGGTGGGCTGGGCGGGCACCTGGCCCGCTGGGCGGCCCGCTCCGGCGCCGCGCACGTCCTGCTGGCCAGCCGCCGCGGCCCGGACGCCCCGGGCGCCACCGAGCTGGAGGAGGAGCTGACCGGCCTCGGCGTACGGGTCACCCTGGCCCGCTGCGACGTGGCGGACCGGGCGCAGGTGGCCGACCTGCTGGCCGCCGTGCCCGACGACGCCCCGGTGACCGCCGTGCTGCACACCGCCGCCGTCCTCGACGACGGGATCGTGGACACCGCCACCGCGCAGCGCCTGCACACCGTCGCCGCGCCCAAGTGCGCCGCCGCGCTGCACCTGGACGAGCTGACCCGCGACCTCGACCTGGACGCCTTCGTGCTCTTCTCCTCGGTCGCCGGCACCACCGGCAACGCCGGGCAGGGCGCGTACGGGGCGGCGAACGCGTTCCTCGACGCCCTCGCCGAGCGGCGCCGGGCCGAGGGCCTGCCCGCCCTCTCCGTCGCGTGGGGCGCCTGGCGCGGGGCCGGGCTGCCCGCCGACAACGAACGCGCCCAGCAGCGGCTGCGCCGGGGCGGCATGGTCGGCATGGACCCGGACCTGGCCGTCGAGGCCCTCGCCCGGGCGCTGCGGCGCGGCGAGACCACCACCGTGATCGCCGACATCGACTGGGCCCGCTTCGCCCCCGCGTTCACCCTGGTGCGGCCCAGCCCGCTGCTCGGCGACCTCGCCGAGGTGCGCGAGGCGACGCGGCCCGTCGCGCAGGACGCCGCCGAGGAGGAGCCGGACGTGGCGTCGGCGCTGGCCCGGCGGCTCGCCGCGCTCGCCCCGGCGGAGCGCGCCGCCACGCTGCTGGAGCTGGTCCGCCAGTGCGCCGCGACCGCGCTCGGCTACGGCGCCGCCGACGACATCCCGGCCACCCTGCCCTTCCGCGACCTCGGCCTGGACTCGCTCACCGCCGTGGACATGCGCAACTTCCTGGCCACCGCCACCGACCTGCGGCTGCCCGCGACGCTCGCCTTCGACTACCCGAACCCGACGGCGCTCGCCGCGCACCTCGACGAGCTGCTCACCGGGGTCGCCCCGGACGCCCCCGCCCCCGGCCCGGTCGCCCCGGTCGACGACGACGAGCCGATCGCCATCGTGGCGATGAGCTGCCGACTGCCGGGCGGGGCGGACACCCCGGAGCAGCTGTGGCAGCTCCTCGCCGCCGGCGGCGACGCGATCGGCGAGTTCCCCACCGACCGCGGCTGGGACCTCGACCGGCTCTTCGACTCCGACCCGGAGAAGGAGGGCACCAGCTACGCCCGCGAGGGCGGCTTCGTCACCGGGGCCGCCGACTTCGACGCCGGTTTCTTCGGCATCAGCCCCCGCGAGGCCCTGGCCATGGACCCGCAGCAGCGGCTGCTGCTGGAGGCGTCCTGGGAGGCCATCGAGCGGGCCGGGATCGACCCGCACGCGCTGCGCGGCAGCCCCACCGGCGTCTTCGTCGGCACCAACTACCAGGACTACCGCAACCTCATGTTCAGCGCCGAGGGCGCCGAGGGGCACCTGATGACCGGCAACGCCGGCAGCGTGCTCTCCGGCCGGGTGTCGTACACCCTCGGGCTGGAGGGGCCCGCCGTCTCGGTGGACACCGCCTGCTCGTCGTCGCTGGTCGCGCTGCACTGGGCCTGCCAGGCGCTGCGTCGCTCGGAGTGCTCCCTCGCCCTCGTCGGCGGCGTCACCGTCATGTCCACCCCCGGGGTGTTCGTCGGCTTCAGCCGGCAGCGGGGGCTGGCCCCCGACAGCCGGGTCAAGGCGTTCGCCTCCGCCGCCGACGGCACCAGCTGGGGTGAGGGCCTCGGCCTGCTGCTCGTCGAGCGGCTCTCCGACGCCCGTCGCAACGGCCACCCCGTGCTCGCGGTGATCCGGGGCAGCGCCGTGAACCAGGACGGCGCGTCCAACGGCCTCACCGCGCCGAACGGGCCGTCGCAGCAGCGGGTGATCCGGCAGGCGCTCGCCAACGCCGGCCTCGCCCCGGCCGACGTGGACGCCGTCGAGGCGCACGGCACCGGCACGAAGCTCGGCGACCCGATCGAGGCGCAGGCCCTGCTCGCCACGTACGGCCGGGAGCGGCCCGCCGACCAGCCGCTCTGGCTCGGCTCGATCAAGTCCAACATCGGCCACACGCAGGCCGCCGCCGGGGTCGCCGGGATCATCAAGATGGTGCTGGCGCTGCGGCACGGCTACCTGCCGCAGACCCTGCACGTCGACGAGCCCACCGACCAGGTGGACTGGACCGCCGGCGCGGTCGAACTGCTCGGCGAGGGCCGCCCGTGGCCCGTCACCGACCACCCGCGCCGCGCCGCCGTCTCCTCCTTCGGCATCAGCGGCACCAACGCGCACACCATCCTGGAGCAGGCCCCGGAGCCGCCCGTCGCCGCGCAGCCGGCGGGCGACCCCGCCCTGCTGCCGGTGGTGCCGGTGCTGTTGTCGGGGCGTACCGCGGTCGCGCTGGCCGCCCAGGCGGGCCGCTGGGCCGACCAGCTCACCGGGCTGGAGTCCCCGCGCACGGTCGACGTCGGCTGGTCGTCGGCGGTCTCCCGGGCCACCCTGGAGCACCGGGCCGTCGTGCTGGCCGCCGACCGGATCGCGCTGGGCGCCGGACTGCGCGCCCTCGGCGCCGGCGAGGACTCGCCGCTGGTGGTCACCGGCGTGGCCGCGTCCCGGCCGAAGGTGGCGTACCTGTTCTCCGGGCAGGGCGCCCAGCGGGCCGGGATGGGACGCGAACTGGCCGAGGCGTTCCCGGTCTTCGCCGCCGCCCTGGACGAGGCCTGCGCCGCGTTGGACGCGCACCTGCCCCGCCCGCTGAAGCCGCTGCTCTTCGCCGAGCCCGACACCCCCGAGGCCGAGGCGCTGGACCGCACCGAGTTCACCCAGCCGGCGCTCTTCGCCGTGGAGGTGGCGCTGTTCCGGCTGCTCGAAGCGTGGGGCGTACGCCCCGACGCCGTCGCCGGGCACTCCATCGGCGAGTTCGCCGCCGCGCACGCCGCCGGGGTGCTCTCCCTGGCCGACGCCGCCGAGCTGGTCGCCGCCCGGGGCCGGCTGATGCAGACGCTGCCGGCCGGCGGGGCGATGCTCGCCATCGCCGCCACCGAGGCCGAGGTGACCGCCGCGCTCGGCGAGCGCGCCGGGAGGGTCTCCGTCGCCGCAGTCAACGGCCCCGCCGCCGTCGTGGTGTCCGGGGCCGGCGACGCCGTCGAGGAACTGGCCGCCGAGTGGACCGCCCGGGGCGTACGGATCCGACGGCTCACGGTCAGCCACGCGTTCCACAGCCCGCTGATGGACCCGGTGCTCGACGACCTGGCCGCCGTCGCCGGTCGACTGCGGTACGCGGCCCCGACCATCCCGATGATCTCCACCGTCACCGGCGCGCCGGTCGACGCGACGCAGATCGGCACGCCCGGGTACTGGGTGCGGCACGCCCGCGACGCCGTACGCTTCGCCGACGCCGTCACGGCGCTGCGGGAGCGCAACGTCACCGGCTACGTCGAGATCGGCCCGGACGGGGTGCTCACCGCCCTCGCCCAGGCCGTCCTGGCCGAGGACGCCCCGGCCGGCGGCCGGGCCCCGCTGGTCGTGCCGGCCCTGCGCCGGGACCGCTCCGAGCCGACCACCCTGCTGCGGGCGCTCGCCGCGCTGCACACCCACGGCGTCTCCCCGGACTGGTCCGCCCTCTACGAGGGCACCGGCGCGCAGCGGGTCGACCTGCCCACCTACACGTTCGACCGGCAGCGCTACTGGCCGGAGCCGCCGCCCTGGGCCGACCTGGCGGCCGAGGACGACCGCACCGACGTCGAGCGCCGTTTCTGGGCCGCCGTCGAGGCCGAGGACCTCGAGTCGCTGGCCCGCGACCTGGACGTGCACCGCGACCAGCCGTTCGGCACCGTGCTGCCCGCGCTGTCCGCGTGGCGACGGCGCGGGCGGGAGCGGGCCCTGGTGGACGGCAGCCGGTACCGGGTCGTCTGGGAGCCCCTCGCGGAGACCTCGCAGGAGGCGGACCCCGGCCGCTGGCTGGTGCTGCTGCCCGCCGACCGGGCGGACGACCCCGACCTGCACTCCTGCACCTGGGCTTTGGGCACCGAGGTGACGATCGTGCCCGTGGACACCGCCGCCGAGTCCGCCGAGCTGTGCGGCGGGTTCGCCGACGTGCTGAGCGAGGCGCTCGGCGCGGGCGAGGGACCGCTGTCGATCCTGTCCTTCCTCGGCCTGGACGACGCCCCGCACGCCGAGCACCCGGCGCTGCCCCGTGGCCTCGCCGCGACCGTGCACCTGCTCCAGCAGCTCGTCGACCTCGACGCCCCGGCCCGGCTCTGGTGCGTCACCCAGGGCGCCGTGGGCGTCGGCGACGGCGACGTCCCGGCCAACCCCCGGCAGGCGATGCTGTGGGGCCTGGGCCGGGTGGCCGCGCTGGAGCAGCCCGCCCGCTGGGCCGGGCTGGTCGACCTGCCCGTCGCCCTCGAGGCCTGGACGGCGATGCGCCTCGGCGGCATCCTCACCGGCGGCGGCGTGGAGGACCAGCTCGCCGTCCGCGACTCCGGGGTGCTGGTGCGGCGGCTCGTACCGGCCGTCACCGCCGGGGACCCCGCGCCGTGGCAGCCCCGGGGGACGGTGCTGATCACCGGCGGCACCGGCGCGCTCGGCGGGCACGTGGCCCGCTGGGTGGCCGCCGCCGGCGCGCAACGGGTGGTGCTGACCAGCCGGCGCGGCACCGACACGCCGGGCGCCACCGACCTGCTCGCCGAGCTGACCGGTCTCGGGGTGGACTGCCGGGTCGCCCGCTGCGACGCCGCCGACCGCGACGCGGTGGCCGAGCTCCTGGCCGAGCTCCGTCGGGAGGGGCCGCCGCTGCGCGCGGTGGTGCACGCCGCCGGGGTCAGCGAGGTGGTGCCGCTGGCCGACACCACCCTGGAGGACCTGGCGTACGTCATCGCCCCGAAGCTCTCCGGCGCCGAGCACCTCGACGAGCTGCTCGACGACGCCGAACTGGACGCGTTCGTGCTCTTCTCGTCCATCTCGGCGGTGTGGGGCAGCGGTGGGCAGGGCGCGTACGCGGCCGGCAACGCCTACCTGGACGCGCTCGCCGAGCGGCGACGCGGCCGGGGCCTGCCGGCCACGTCCGTCGCGTGGGGGCCGTGGACGGAGTCGGGCATGTACACCGAGGGCGCGGCGGAGCAGTTGCGCCGCCGTGGCCTGCGGGTGATGCCGCCGGGCGTGGCGATGGCCGGGCTGCGGCACGCCCTGGCCGCCGGCGACACCTGCGTCACCGTCGCCGACGTCGACTGGGCCACCTTCCAGCCGCTGTTCACCTCGCTGCGGCCCAGCCCGCTGCTGGCCGACCTGCCGGCCGTACGCGAGCTGGCCGTCACTCCCGCCGCCGTGCCGGACGCGTCCGCACCCGTCGCGCGGGACCTGCTCGCCGGGTTGCGGTCGCTGCCCGGCGACGAGCGGCGGGCCGCGCTGCTGGAGATGGTGCGGGTCGACGCGGCGAAGGTGCTCGGCCACCCCTCCGCCGACGTGATCGAGACCGACCGGGGCTTCCTGGACCTCGGCTTCGACTCGCTCACCGCCGTGGAGCTGCGCAACCTGCTCACCGCGGCGACCGGGCACGACCTGCCCACCACGGTCGTCTTCGACTATCCGACCCCGGCCGGCCTGGCCGAGCACCTGCACGAGGAGCTCTTCGGCGACGGTGGCGGGGACGCCGGCGACGGCGGCGACGAGGAGTCGGTGCGTCGGGCCATCGCCGCGATCCCGCTCGACGAGCTGCGGCAGGCGGGTCTGCTCGACCAGCTGCTCCAGTTGGCCCGCACGAGCGCCGGCCCGTCGGCCGTGGCGCCCGCCGCCCCGGCCGCGTCGCCGGAACCCGAGACCCAGATCCGCGAACTCGACGTCGCCGGCCTGGTCCGGATGGCCCTGGAAGGCTCCGACTCGTGACCCGGCCGGCCCTGAGGAGTCCCCGATGACTGTTTCCCTGGACGAGGTCGTCGGCGCGCTGCGCGCGTCCCTGCTCGACAACCAGAAGCTCAAACAGCAGAACCAGCAGCTCACCGCCGCGCTCAGCGAGCCGGTGGCGATCATCGGCATGAGCTGCCGGTTCCCCGGCGGCGTCGGGTCACCGGAGCAGTTGTGGGACCTGGTCGCCGCCGGCACCGACGCGATGTCGGCGTTCCCCGACGACCGGGGCTGGAACCTGGGCGCGCTCTACAACCCCGACCCCGATCCCGACAGCCGGGGCACGTCGTACGTGCGGGAGGGCGGGTTCCTCTACTCCGCCGGGGACTTCGACCCCGCCTTCTTCGGCATCAGCCCGCGCGAGGCCCTCGCCATGGACCCGCAGCAGCGACTGCTGCTGGAGACCGCCTGGGAGGCGTTCGAGCGGGCCGGCATCGACCCGACCACGCTGCGCGGCGCGCCCACCGGCGTGTACGCGGCGACCAGCAGCCAGGGCGACTACGCCGCGCTGCTCACCGGGGTCAGCGGCGGCGTCGAGGGCTACCTCGGCACCGGCAGCGCCGCCGCGGTGGCCAGCGGCCGGATCTCGTACGCGCTGGGGCTGGAGGGGCCGGCGGTCACCGTGGACACCGCCTGCAGCTCGTCCCTGGTCGCGCTGCACCTCGCCTGCCAGGCGCTGCGGCTGGGCGAGTGCACCATGGCGCTGGTCGGCGGGGTGTCGGTGATGGCCACCCCGACCGTCTTCGTGGAGTTCTCCCGCCAGCGCGGCCTGTCCACCGACGGCCGGTGCAAGTCGTTCGCCGCCGCCGCCGACGGCACCGGCTGGTCCGAGGGGGCCGGGATGCTGCTCGTCGAGCGGCTCTCCGACGCCCGGCGCAACGGCCACCCGATCCTCGCCGTGGTACGCGGCAGCGCCGTCAACCAGGACGGGGCGAGCAGCGGGCTGACCGCCCCGAACGGTCCGTCGCAGCGGCGGGTGATCCGGCAGGCCCTGACCAACGCGGGGTTGAGCGCCGAGCAGGTGGACGTCGTCGAGGCGCACGGCACCGGCACCACGCTGGGCGACCCCATCGAGGCGCAGGCGCTGCTGGCCACGTACGGCAAGGAGCGTTCCGCCGACCGGCCGTTGTGGCTGGGGTCGGTGAAGTCGAACATCGGGCACACCCAGGCGGCGGCGGGCGTCGCGGGGGTGATGAAGATGGTCCTGGCCATGCGGCACGGGGTGCTGCCGCCGACCCTGCACGTGGACGAGCCCACCCCGCACGTCGACTGGTCGGCCGGGGCGGTGTCCCTGCTCACCGGGGCGCAGCCCTGGCCGGAGACCGGTCAGCCGCGCCGGGCCGGCGTCTCCGCGTTCGGGATCAGCGGCACCAACGCGCACGTGATCATCGAGCAGGCCGCCGAGGCGGACACCGCCAGCGTCCGGCCGGCCGGTACGCCCGCCCCGCCGACCCCGTGGATCGTCTCCGCCCGGTCGGCACCGGCCCTGGCCGGGCAGGCCCGACGACTGCTGGAGCACCTGGCCGCCCACCCCGAGCTGGCCCCCGCCGACGTGGCGTACTCGCTGGTGACCACCCGGGCGGCGTTGCCGCACCGGGCCGCCGTGATCGGCGATGACCGCGACGCGCTGCTGTCCGGCCTGCGCGCGGTCGCCGAGGAGCGCGACGCCTCCGGCGTGGTGCGCGGCGTGGCCCGCCCGGCCGGCAAGGTCGCGTTCCTCTTCACCGGCCAGGGCGCCCAGCGACCCGGCATGGGCGCCGAGCTGTGCCGCCGGTTCCCGGTGTTCGCCGCCGCGTTCGACGAGGTGGCCGGGGAACTGGACCGGCACCTGGGCCGGCCGCTGCGGGAGGTGGTCTTCGCCGAGGCCGACTCGCCCGAGGCGGCGCTGCTGGACCGCACCGAGTTCACCCAGCCGGCCCTGTTCGCCTACGAGGTCGCCGCCTACCGGCTGGTCACCGCGTGGGGGCTGCGCCCGCAGTTCCTGCTCGGGCACTCGGTCGGCGAGCTGGCCGCGGCGCACGTCGCCGGTGTGCTGTCGCTGGCCGACGCGGCGGCGCTGGTGGCCGCCCGGGGTCGGCTGATGCAGCAGCTGCCGGCCGGCGGGGCGATGCTGGCGGTGCGGGCGTCCGAGGCCGAGGTGGCCGCGCTGCTCGACGACCGGGTGGCGTTGGCCGCCGTGAACGGCCCCCGGTCGGTGGTGCTCTCCGGCGACGAGGACGCCGTGCTCGCGGCCGGCGCACGGCTGGCCGAGCAGGGCCGGCGCTCCCGCCGCCTGCGGGTCAGCCACGCCTTCCACTCCGCCCGGATGGACGCCATGCTGGCCGACTTCCGGGTCGTCGCGGAGAAGGCCACCTGGCATTCGCCGACCCTGTCGATCGTCTCCGACCGCACCGGTGAGCCGCTGACCGCCGCCCAGGCCACCGACCCGGGCTACTGGGTCGACCACGTCCGGGACACCGTCCGCTTCCACGACGGGATCGCCACCCTGGCCGCCGCCGGTGTGTCGACCTTCCTGGAACTCGGCCCCGACGGCGCCCTGACCGCGCTGGCCCGCGAGTGCCTGCCCGACGTCGAGCCGGCGGCCTTCGTGCCGCTCGGCCGCCGGGACCATCCGGAGCCGGCGACCCTGCTCGCCGCGCTCGTCGCCGTCGACCTGCGCGGCGCCGGGGTGGACTGGCCGGCCCTCTTCGCCGGCAGCGACGCCGCGCGCACGGAGCTGCCCACCTACGCCTTCCACCACGAGCGGTACTGGCCCGACCCGCCCGCCGTCGACCTCGGCCAGCCCGCCGCTCCCGCCGCCGGCGACGACGAGGAGTTCTGGGCCGCCGTGGCCCAGGACGGGCCGGGCGCGCTGGCCGCCGTGCTCGGCCTCGACGCCGACCGGCAGGGTGCGCTCGCCGAGCTGCTGCCCGCCCTGGCGTCCTACCGCGACCGGCGGCGTCGCGGCTCGGAGCTGGACGCGCTGCGGTACCGCGCCGACTGGGTCACCGTCGACCCGCCCGCCGCCGGCAGCGCGCCAGCCGGTGCATGCCTGGTGGTGGCCGGGGCGGACACCGACGCCACGGCCGTGCTGGCCGCGCTGCGTGCCGAGAACCTCCACCCGGTGCTCGTGAGCGAGGGCGACGATCCGGACGAGTTCACCCGGGCCCTGCCCGCCGTCGGCGGCCCGTCGGTCGTGGTCTCGCTGCTCGCGGCGGGGGAGCCGGCCGGGACCACCGGGACGGCCGCGCTGGCCGCGACGGCGGGGCTCGTGCGGGCCCTCGGCAGCGCGGGGAGCGGCGTGCCGGTGTGGACCGTGACCCGCGGCGCGGTGGCCGTCGACGCGGACGACCCCGCGCCCGGGATGGCCGGGGCGTACCTGTGGGGCCTGGGCCGGGTGTTGGCGCTGGAACAGCCGCGCCTGTGGGGCGGCCTGGTCGACCTGCCGGCGGAGCCGGACGACGCCGCGCTCGCCGTGCTCGCGCGGCTCGTCGCGGCCGGCGGCGACGAGGACCAGCTGGCGGTGCGCTCCGGCGGGGTGTACGCGCGGCGGCTGTCGCGCGCCCCGGCCGGCGCCGCGGACGCGGACTGGCGGCCCCGGGGCGCGGTCCTGGTGCACGGGGCCGCGGCGGTGCGCGCGCCGCACCTGCTGCGGTGGCTGGCCGACCGCGGCGCGGCCCACCTCCTCCTCGTCGGTCCCGTGGCGTCCGCCGCCACGGTGGACCGGGACGTGGCCGTCACCGTCGTCGAGGACCTCGACGGGCTGCCCGAGGCGCTGGACCGGCTGGCCGCCGCCGGCACCGGGGTCCGTACCGTGCTGCACGTCGCCGACTCCGACGGGGCCGGCGACCCGGTCGCGGCGCTGGACCCGCGCGAGCTGGCCCACGCCGTGGCCGCCCGCACCGCCGAGGTGGAGCTGCTCGACCGGGCCTGTGCCGACCGGCCGGTCGACGAGTTCGTGGTCTTCACCTCCACCGCCGCCGTCTGGGGCAGCGGGGGAGCGGCGGTCGCCGCGGCCGCCGGCGCCGGGCTGGAGGCGCTGGCCGCCGGCCGGCGCGCCGCCGGCCG
>NZ_JBAKHL010000069.1:0-32295 GCF_036902715.1 Micromonospora sp. CPCC 205546 | reverse complement strand
CGGGAGCGGGCCGTGGCGGCCGTCGGCGCGCTGCACGCCCTGGCCGCCCGCCGCCGGGCCGCCGGCCTCCCGGCCCGGCTCGTCGGCACGACCGCGCCCGCCGGGCGGGAGCCGTCACCCACCGCCCCCGCAACCGGCGCCCCGGCGGCCGTACGCGCCGACCTCGCTGCCTTCGACGTGGCCCACGACGGCGACGACCTGGTCCTGCTGGCCCGCCCGGCCGGCCACGCCGACGCCGCGCACCCCGCCTGGCGTACGCCCGTCGCGGCAGCTCGCGACGCCTCCGCCGACCGGGACGCCGCCGAGCTGCGCCGCCGGCTGGCCGGGCTGACCACCGCCGAGGGGGACCGGCTCCTGCTCGACCTGGTCCGCGCCGCCACCGCCGAGGTGGCCGGCCTGTCCGGCCCGGCGGCGGTCCGCCCCGGCCGGGCCTTCAAGGAACTCGGCTTCACCTCGGTCAGCGCGGTCGCCCTGCGTGACCGGCTGGCCCGGGCCACCGGGGTACGGCTCTCCGCCACGGCCGCGTTCGACCGGCCCAGCCCGGACGCCCTCGCCCGGCACCTCGCCGCCCGGCTGCGCGGCACCGCCGGACAGCCCGGCCCCGGACCGGAGCGGCCCGCGACACCGTCCACGGTGGACGACCCGGTGGTCGTCGTCGCCATGGCCTGCCGGCTCCCCGGCGGCGTCGGCTCCCCCGAACAGCTGTGGGACCTGGTCGACCAGGGCAGGGAAGGGCTCACGGAGTTCCCCGCCGACCGGGGCTGGGACCTGACGCACCTGTTCTCCGACGACCCCGACCGCCCCGGCACCTCGTACGTACGGGTGGGCGGCTTCCTGACCGACGCCGCGGACTTCGACGCCAGCCTGTTCGCGATCAGCCCCCGCGAGGCGCTCGCCATGGACCCGCAGCAGCGACTGCTGCTGGAGACGTCCTGGGAGCTGTTCGAGCGGGCCGGCATCGACCCCACCTCGCTGCGCGGCAGCGCCACCGGGGTCTTCACCGGCGTCATGCACCACGACTACGCCGCGAACCTGCGTCAGGCGCCGCCCGGCACCGAGGGCTACCTCGGCGTCGGCACCGCCGGCAGCGTCGTCTCCGGCCGGGTGGCCTACGCGCTGGGGCTGGAGGGACCGGCGGTCACCGTCGACACGGCGTGCTCGTCGTCGCTCGTGGCGCTGCACCTGGCCGCCCAGGCGCTGCGCGCCGGCGACTGCTCCCTCGCCGTCGCCGGCGGCGTGGCGGTCATGGGCACCCCGCAGGCGTTCGTGGAGTTCAGCCGCCAGCGCGGGCTCGCCCCGGACGGCCGGTGCAAGGCGTTCGCCGA
This sequence comes from Micromonospora sp. CPCC 205546, assembly GCF_036902715.1. Lineage (NCBI taxonomy): Bacteria > Bacillati > Actinomycetota > Actinomycetes > Micromonosporales > Micromonosporaceae > Micromonospora > Micromonospora sp. CPCC 205546. The sequence continues at coordinate 30,970 of NZ_JBAKHL010000069.1, read as the reverse complement.
CGGCGCCGACGGCACCGGCTGGTCCGAGGGCGTCGCCGTGCTGCTGCTCGAACGGCTCTCCGACGCCCGCCGGCGCGGGCACCCCGTCCTCGCCGTGCTGCGCGGCTCCGCCGTGAACTCCGACGGCGCGTCCAACGGGCTCACCGCCCCCAACGGCCCCGCCCAGGAGCGGGTCATCCGCCGGGCGCTGGCCGTGGCCGGGCTCTGCACCGCCGACGTGGACGCCGTCGAGGCGCACGGCACCGGCACCCGGCTGGGCGACCCGATCGAGGCGCAGGCGCTGCTCGCCACGTACGGGACGGGACGCGGCGACGCCGAGCCGCTGCGGCTGGGCTCGCTGAAGTCGAACCTCGGGCACACCCAGGCCGCCGCCGGGGCCGCCGGGGTGATCAAGATGGTGCTCGCGATGCGGCACGGGAGGCTGCCCCGCACCCTGCACGTGGACGCCCCGACGTCGGAGGTGGACTGGTCCGCCGGCGCGGTCGAGGTGCTCGCCGAGGCCCGCCCGTGGCCCGAGGTGCGCCGGCCCCGCCGGGCCGGCGTCTCGTCGTTCGGCATCAGCGGCACCAACGCCCACGTCATCGTCGAGGCGCCCGCCGACCCACCCACCGCGACGGAGGCCGCCGAACGGCAGCCGTCGCCCGGGGCCGCGTCGGTCACCCGGCGGCCACCCGTACCGTGGCTGCTCGCCGCTGCCTCCGGCGAGGCGCTGCGCGACCAGGCGGCCCGCCTGCTGACCTGGCTCGACGGGCCGGGCGCGGAGGCCGACCCGGCCGACGTCGGGCACGCGCTCGCCACCACCCGAGCCGCCCTCGAACACCGCGCCGTGGTGCTGGCCGGCGACCCGGACACCGCCCGGGCGGGCCTCAGCGCGCTGACCCGCAGCGAGCCGGACCCGGACGTGCCGGGTGTGCTGACCGGCCGGGTCGTCGACGGTCAGCTCGGCCTGCTCTTCGGCGGGCAGGGCGGCCAGCGCGCCGGCATGGGCCGCGAGCTGCACGCGGCGTACCCGGTCTTCGCCGACGCCTTCGACGCCGCCTGCGCCGAACTCGACCGCTGCCTCGCCGGCCACGCCCCGCACCCCCTCGCGGACGTCGTCCTCGCCGCCGAGGGCACCGAGCTGGCCGAGCTGCTCGACCAGACCCTCTACACGCAGCCCGGGCTGTTCGCCTTCGAGGTGGCGCTGTACCGCCTCCTGGAGTCCTGGGGGGTGCGCCCCGACGCGGTGCTCGGGCACTCCGTCGGCGAGCTGGCGGCCGCACACGTCGCCGGGGTGTTCCACCTCGCCGACGCCGCGGCGCTCGTCGCCGCCCGCGCCCGGCTCATGCAGCAGCTGCCCGCCGGGGGCGCGATGGTCGCCGTCGAGGCCGACGAGGCCGAGGTCGCCGCGCACCTGACCGACCGGGTGGGTGTCGCCGCCGTCAACGGCCCCACCAGCGTGGTCGTCTCCGGCGACACCGACGCGGTGCTGGCCGTCGCGGCCACCCTGCGCGCCGCCGGGCGCCGCACCAGCCGGCTGCGGGTGTCGCACGCGTTCCACTCGCCGCGCATGGATCCGATGCTCGACGAGTTCCGCGCGGTGGCGGCCGGCCTCACGTACCGCACCCCGCACCTGCCGGTCGTGTCCAACCTGACCGGTCACCCCGTCGACCCGGCCCGGCTCTGCTCGCCCGAGCACTGGGTGGCGCACGTGCGGGGCACCGTCCGCTTCCACGACGGCGTACGGGCCCTGCACGGGCAGGGCGTCACCACCTTCCTGGAGATCGGCCCGGCCGGCGTACTCACCGCGATGGCCCAGGACTGCCTCCTCGCCGAGGCCGACGAGCTGGCCTTCGTCCCCGCCGTACGGGGCGTCGCCGGCGAGCCGGAGGCGCTGCTCGCCGCCGTGGCGCGCCTGCACGTGCGGGGCGTCGCTGTCGACCGTGCCGCCCTCGCCGGCCCCGGGCCGCACCGCCGCGTCGACCTGCCCACGTACGCCTTCCAGCGCCGGCACTACTGGCTGCCCGCGCCGAGCGCGGCCGGTGGTCCCGTCGGCGTCGGGCTGGCCGACGCCGGGCACCCGCTGCTCGGCGGCGTGCTGCCGGTCGCCGGCACCGATCAGGTGGTCTGCACCGGTCAGGTCTCCGCCGCCACCCAGCCGTGGCTGGCCGCCCCCGGCGACGGCACCGCCGCCCTGCTGCCCGCCACCGCCCTGCTGGACATGCTCACCCACCTCGGCGAGCGGCTCGGCGCCCCGACCGTGCGGCGGCTGCGCGCCCCCGAGCCGGTGCCGCTGCCCGCCGAGGCGACCCTCGAGGTGCAGATCGGCGTCTCGGCGCCGGACGAGCACCGGTGCCGGGTGGCGCGCTGCCACGTCCGGGCCGGCGACGGGCAGCCCTGGCGGGAGGTCGCCGAGGCCGTGCTCGGCCCGCTCGACCCGGAGAGCGGCCGGGGCGCGCCCGCTGCGGTCTGGCCGCCCTCCGGGGCCCGGCCGGTGGACCTGACCAGCCCGCAGCGCCGGGCCCTGGCGGGGGAACTGGCCCAGGCCGCGTGGACCGCCGCCGACCGGCTCTTCGTCGACGTACGCCTGCCCGAGGACGCCCGGGACCCGGACGCCGACCGCTACGGCGTGCACCCGCTGGTGCTGGAGGCGGCCCTGCGTCTGCTGCCGCTCGCCGACTTCGCACCCGGCGACGACGCCGGGCCCACCGCCCGGCTGCTGCCCACCGAGTGGACGGGCGTACGCCGCCACGCCACCGGGGCGCACGCGCTGCGCGTCTGCCTGGCCCCCGCCGGGGCGGACGCGGTGACGCTGAGCGCCGTCGACGACGCCGGCGTGCCCGTGCTCGACGTCGACCGGGTGGTGCTGCGGACCGTGGACCCGCCGGCCGCCGCCGACGCACCGGCCGCGGCGCCCGCGCCCGCCGGGCTGTACGCCGTCGACTGGCTGCCCGCGGCGTTCCCGGCGACGCCGGCACCCACGTGGACGCTCGCCGACGGTACGCCGCCGGACGGACCGCTGCCCCCGCTGCTGGTGCTGCGCGTCGGCGACGGCGAGCCGGGCCACCCGGTGCCCGACCGGGCGCACGCCCTCGGCCTCGCCGCGCTCGGCGTGCTCCAGAACTGGCTGGTCGACCCCCGCGCGGAGACCACCCGCCTGGCCCTCGCCGTCCGCGACGGCGACCCGGTGCACGCCCCGGTGGCCGGGCTGGTCCGGGTCGCCCAGGCCGAGCGACCCGACCACTTCCTCCTGCTCAGCCTCGACGCCACCGACGACGCCACCGTCCGGGCGGCGCTGGCCGCCGCCGCCGACGAACCCGAGGTGGCCGTCCGCGACGGCCGCGCGCTGCTGCCCCGGCTCCGCCCGGTCGACCGACCCACGGCCGGTACGCCGCTCGCGGCGCTGGCCGGCGGCACCGTGCTGGTCACCGGCGGCACCGGCGGGATCGGCCGGCACGTCGCCGCCCACCTCGCCGCCGTGCACGGCGTCGCCGAACTGGTGCTTGTCAGCCGGACCGGCCGGGCCGGCGACTGGACGACCGCGCTGACCGACGCCGGTGTCACCGTCCGGGTGGTCGCGGCCGACGTCGCCGACCGCGCGGCGCTCGCCGCGGTCGTCGCCCCGCTGGCCGACCGGCTGGTCGCCGTCGTGCACGCCGCCGGGGCCACCGACGACGCCCTGCTCACCGACCTCGACCCGGCCCGCTGGGAGCGGGCCCTGCGGTCCAAGGTGCACGGCGCGTGGCACCTGCACGAGCTCACCGCCGGCCTCGACCTGGCCGCGTTCGTGCTCTTCTCCTCGGCCGCCGCCACCTTCGGCAGCCCCGGCCAGGGCAACTACGCGGCCGGCAACGCGTTCCTCGACGCGCTCGCCGCGCACCGCCGCGCCCAGGGACTCCCGGCGACCGCCCTGGCCTGGGGGCTGTGGGACACCCAGGACGGGATGGTCGGCAGGCTCACCCCGGCGGACCTGGCCCGGCTCGCCCGGGGCGGCACCCGCCCCCTCGACACGGCCGCCGGGCTGGCGCTGTTCGACGCCGCCCTGCACGTCGACCGGCCGGCGCTCGTGCCGATCGGGCTCGACCTGGCCGCCGTACGGACCTCCGGCGAGGTGCCCGCCCTGTTGCGGGCGCTGCTGCCCCCGCCGCCCCGCCGGGCCGTCAACGCCGACTCCACGCCCGCCTCCGCCAAGGGCTTCGCCGACCGGCTCGCCGAACTGGCCGAACCCGACCGCGCCGAGCTGCTGCTGGACCTCGTCCGCACCCGGTGCGCCACCGTCGTCGGGCACACCGGCCCCGACCAGGTCGAACCGCGCCGCCCGTTCAAGGACCTCGGCTTCGACTCGCTCATGGCGGTGGAGCTGAGCAACCGGCTCACCGCCGTCACCGGCGTCCGGCTCGCCCCGCACGCCGTGTTCAACCACCCCACCCCCGAACTGCTCGCCGCGCACCTGCACGCCCGGCTGCTCGGCACCGCCGCCACCGAGGTCACCGACGCGAGCACCGTCGCGCTGGACGAGCCGGTCGCCATCGTCGCGATGGCCTGCCGGTTCCCCGGCGGCATCGGCTCGCCGGAGGAGCTGTGGCGGCTGCTCGACGCGGGCGCCGACGTCATCGGCGACCTGCCCGGCGACCGGGGCTGGCCGCTGGCCGACCTCTACGACCCGGTGCCCGGCACGCCCGGCCGGACGTACGTGCGGGCCGGCGGATTCCTCACCGGGATCGCCGACTTCGACGCCGCGTTCTTCGGTATCAGCCCCCGCGAGGCCCTCGCGATGGACCCGCAGCACCGGCTGCTGCTGGAGACCTCGTGGGAGGCGCTGGAACGCGGCGGCATCGATCCGGTCACCCTGCGGGGCAGCCGCACCGGCGTCTTCGCCGGCACCCACGGGCAGGACTACGCCGACCGGGTCGCCCCCGGCGTCGTCTCCGACGACGGCGAGGTCACCGCCGACGAGGGCCACCTGCTCACCGGCACGGCCGGCAGCGTGCTCTCCGGCCGGGTCGCGTACGCGCTCGGGCTGGAGGGCCCGGCCGTCACTGTGGACACGGCCTGCTCGGCGTCCCTGGTGGCGCTGCACCTGGCCGCGCAGGCACTTCGGCAGGGCGACTGCGACCTGGCCCTGGCCGGTGGCGTGTCGGTGATGTCCACCCCCGCCGGGCTGACCGGGTTCAGCCGGCAGCGCGGCCTCGCCGCCGACGGGCGGTGCAAGGCGTTCGCCGAGGACGCCGACGGCTTCGGCATGTCCGAGGGCGTCGGGATGCTGGTGGTGGAGCGTCTCTCCGACGCCCGCCGCCGGGGCCACCCCGTGCTCGCGGTGGTCCGCGGCTCGGCGGTGAACCAGGACGGCGCGTCCAACGGGCTCACCGCCCCCAACGGGCCGTCGCAGGAGCGGGTCATCCGGGCCGCGCTCGGCGCCGCCGGGCTGAGCGCCGCCGAGGTGGACGTGGTGGAGGCGCACGGCACCGGCACGTCGCTCGGCGACCCCATCGAGGCGGAGGCGATCCTCGCCACCTACGGGCAGCGCCCGGCCGGCGCCCCGCCGGTGCTGCTCGGCTCGGTCAAGTCCAACCTCGGGCACACCCAGGCCGCGGCCGGCGTCGCCGGGGTGCTCAAGATGGTCCTTGCCATGCGGCACGGCCGGCTGCCCCGCACCCTGCACGCCGAGCGCCGCAGCTCGCGGGTCGACTGGGAGTCGGGCTCGCTGGAGCTGCTCACCGAGCCCCGCCCGTGGCCCGCGGCGGACCGGCCGGCGCGGGCCGGTGTCTCGTCGTTCGGCATCAGCGGCACCAACGCCCACGTGATCGTCGAGGCGGTCGCCGGGCCGGCCCCGGACGTCGACGCCGCAGCCACGCCGACGGAGGCGTACGCGCTGCCGTGGCTGCTCTCCGCGCGTACCCCGGAGGCGCTCGCCGGGCAGGCCCGGCGGCTGCGGGAACACCTCGCCGAGCGGCCCGACCAGCGGCCCCTCGACGTGGCCTGGTCGCTGGCCACCAGCCGCAGCACCTTCGACTCGCGGGCGGTGCTGGTCGGCGCGTCGCCGGACCAGGTCGCCGCCGCCCTCGACGCGCTCGCCGAGGGCCGGCCCGACCCGGCGGTGACGCGGGGCGAGGCCCGGCCCGTCGGCCGGTGCGTCTTCGTCTTCCCCGGGCAGGGCTCCCAGTGGCTCGGCATGGGACTGGACCTGCTCGACCAGGCCCCCGTGTTCGCGGAGCGGATGGCGGCCTGCGACGCGGCGCTGCGGCCGTACCTGGACTGGTCGCTGCTGGACGTGCTGCGTCAGGTGCCCGGCGCGCCCGGCCTCGACGAGGTCGACGTGGTGCAGCCCGCGCTGTTCGCGATGATGGTGTCGCTGGCCGAGCTGTGGCGCTCGTACGGCGTGCAGCCGGCCGCCGTGGTCGGCCACTCGCAGGGCGAGATCGCCGCCGCCTGCGTCGCCGGGGTGCTCTCCCTGCCCGACGCCGCCCGGGTGGTGGCGCTGCGCAGCCGGGCGCTGCGGGCGCTGGCCGGGCACGGCGCGATGGCCTCCGTCGCGCTGCCCGCCGACACCGTCCGCGAGCGGATCTCCCGCTTCGGCGACCGGGTCTCGGTCGCCGCCGTGAACGGCCCGGCGGCCGTCGTGGTCTCCGGCGAGCCGGAGGCGGTGGAGGAACTCCTCGCGGAACTGGCCGGTGGGCAGGTCCGGGTCCGGCGGATCGCCGTCGACTACGCCTCCCACTCCGCGCAGGTGGAACGCATCCGCGACGAGCTGACCGAGGTGCTGGCCGGCATCACCCCCGGCCCGGCGGCCGTGCCGCTGTTCTCCACCACCGACCTGCGCTGGCTCGACGGCGAGGAGATGGGGCCGGACTACTGGTACCGCAACCTGCGGCAGCCGGTCGAGTTGGAACGGGCGGTCCGCTCGCTGGCCGCCGAGGGCCACGACACGTACGTGGAGTGCAGCCCGCACCCGGTGCTCACCGTCGGCGTCGAGGAGACCCTCGCCGGGCACGACGGCGAGAGCGTGGTGGTCGGCTCGGTGCAACGCGACCAGGGCGACCGGGAGCGGTTCCTGCTGTCCCTGGCCCAGCTGCACGTGCACGGGGTCGCGGTGGACTGGCGGCCCGCGCTGGCCGGCGGCCGGCGGGTCGACCTGCCCACGTACGCGTTCGCCCACCACCGCTACTGGCCCCGGCCCGTCTCCGGCCCCGGCGACGTCGGCGCCGCCGGCCTGGACGCGGCCGGACATCCGCTGCTCGGGGCGTCGGTCGCGCTGGCCGAGGCGAGGGGCCACCTGTTCACCGGGCGGCTGTCGACCGACGCGCAGCCGTGGCTGGCCGACCACCGGGTCGCCGACAGCGTGCTGGTGCCCGGCACCGGCCTGGTGGAGCTCTGCCTGCGCGTCGGCGACGAGGTCGGCCACCCCGTCCTCGACGAGCTGGTCATCGAGGCCCCGCTCACCCTGCCCGCCGACGGGGCGACGCAGGTGCAGGTGGCGGTCGGCGCGGGCGACGACGGACGGCGCGCCGTGACCGTGCACTCGCGGCCCGCCGACGCGCCGACGGGGACCCCGTGGACCCGGCACGCCAGCGCCACCCTCTCCGCCGACCAGCCCGCCGCGTCGCCGCAGCTCACCACGTGGCCGCCGCGCGACGCCCGCCCCGTCGACCTGAGCGGCTTCTACGCCGACCTGGCCGCCGACGGCTACGCGTACGGGCCGGCGTTCCAGGGGCTGCGCCAGGTGTGGACCAGCGGCGACGAGGTCTACGCCGAGGTGAAGCTGCCGGCGGCCCAGCGGGTCGACGCCGACCGGTACGGCCTGCACCCCGCCCTGTTCGACGCCGCCCTGCACGCCGCGCACTTCGGCGGTCTCGCCGGGGCCGGGGCGGGCCAGCTGCTGCTGCCGTTCGCCTGGAACGGCGTCGCCCTGCACGCCACCGGCGCGACCGCCCTGCGGGTGCGGCTCACCCAGGTCGGGCCGCACGCCATCGCGTTGACCGCCGCCGACCCGACCGGCGCCCCGGTGGCCGAGGTGACCGCCCTGACGATGCGGCCGATCTCCACCGCGGAGCTGTCCGTCACCGACGACCGGGCCACCCGCGACGCCCTGTTCCGGATCGACTGGACGCCGCTGCCGCCGGCCGACGCGGCCACCCCGGTCGACGCCGTGGCCGTCGCTCCCGGGCTGGACGGCTTCCCGCTCCACGCCGGCCTGGACGGGCTCGCCGACGCCGTCGACGCGGGACTGGCCCTGCCCGGGGTCGTGATCGTGCCGCTGGACGCGCAACCCGCGCGACCCGCCCCCCGAGCGGCGCGCCACACCGCCGTACGGGCCCTCGACGTCCTCCGGCGCTGGCTCACCGAGCCCCGCTGGGCGGCGGCGCGGCTGCTGCTGGTGACCCGGGGCGCGGTGGCCGTGCACCACGCCGGCGAGGTGACCGACCCGGCCGCCGCGGCGGCGTGGGGACTGGTGCGCTCCGCCCAGTCGGAGAACCCGGGCCAGGTGGTCGTCGTCGACGTCGACGGCGACGGGATCGGCCCCGACCAGGTGGCCGCCCTGCTGGCGGCGGACGAGCCGCAGGCGGCGATCCGGGGCGGCGCGGCGTACGTGCCGCGGCTGGCGCGGGCCGGGTCGGCGGGCGAGCTGACCGCACCACCCGCCGCCGCGTGGCGGCTGGACGCGCCCGTGCGGGGCAGCCTGGAGAACCTCATCCTGAGCCCCACCGACGCCGCCGACGTCGCACTCGGCCCCCGCGAGGTGCGGGTACGCGTGCGCGCCGCCGGTCTCAACTTCCGCGACGTGCTCAACGCGCTCGGCCTCTACCCGGGCGACGCGGGGCCGCTCGGCGGCGAGGGTGCCGGCGAGGTCGTCGAGGTGGGCGCCGAGGTGACCGACCTGCGCCCCGGCGACCGGGTGTTCGGGGTCTTCGTGGGCTGCTTCGGGCCCGTCGCCGTCACCGACCGCCGGTTGCTGGCCCCGATGCCGGGCGGCTGGTCGTTCGTCGAGGCCGCCTCCGTCCCGGTGGTCTTCCTGACCGCCTACCACGGCCTGGTCAACCTGGCCGGGCTCACCCGGGGCGAGTCGGTGCTGGTGCACGCGGCGGCCGGCGGCGTCGGCATGGCCGCCGTGCAGCTCGCCCGGCACCTCGGCGCCGAGGTGTACGCCACCGCCAGCCCCGCCAAGTGGGACGCCCTGCGCGCGATGGGCCTCGACGAGGGGCACCTGGCCTCGTCCCGGACCCTGGACTTCGAGACCCGGTTCGCCGACGCCACCGGCGGACGCGGTGTCGACGTGGTGCTGGACTCGCTGGCCCGCGAGTTCGTCGACGCCTCGCTGCGGCTGCTGCCTCGCGGCGGACGGTTCATCGAGATGGGCAAGACCGACATCCGGGATGCCGACCGCGTCGCCGCCGACCACCCGGGGGTGGCGTACACCGCCTTCGACCTGACCCTCGAGGACCCCGACGAGGTGCAGCGCATGCTCGTCGTGCTGCTGGGGCTCTTCGAACGGGGAACGCTCACCCCGCTGCCCACCCAGGTGTGGGACGTCCGGCAGGCGCCGGAGGCGTTCCGGCACGTCAGCCAGGCCCGGCACGTCGGCAAGGTGGTGCTCACCATGCCCCGCGCGTGGGACCCCGACGGCACCGTGCTGCTGACCGGCGGCACCGGCACCCTGGGCAGGCTGGTCGCCCGGCGACTGGTCGAGACGCACGGCGTACGCCGGCTGCTGCTGGTCAGCCGCCGCGGCGAGCGGGCCCCCGGCGCGGCCGAGGTGCTCGCCGAGCTGCGCGCCCTGGGAGCCGACACCACGGTGGTGGCGGCCGACGTGGCCGACCGCGACGCCCTGGCCCGCGTGCTGGACTCGGTGCCGGCGCGACACCCCCTGACCGCGGTCGTGCACCTCGCCGGGGTGCTCGACGACGGGGTGGTCACCGCCCTCACGCCGCAGCGCGTCGACACGGTGTTCGCGCCGAAGCTCGACGCCGCCTGGCACCTGCACGAGCTCACCCGCCACCTCGACCTGGCCGGGTTCGTGCTGTTCTCTTCCGGCGCGGGTGTCTTCGGCGTGCCCGGCCAGGGCAACTACGCGGCGGCCAACGCGTTCCTCGACGCGCTCGCGCTGGCGCGGTGCGCGCAGGGGCTGCCGGGCCGCTCGTTCGCCTGGGGGCTGTGGGAGCAGGCCAGCGAGATGACGGCCAAGCTGGACCGCGCCGATCCCCGCATCACCGCCCGCGACGGGCAGCTCGCGATCCCGTCCGAGCTGGGGATGGCCCTGTTCGACGCGGGCCTGCGGGCGGCCGAGCCGGTGCTGGTGCCGACCAGGATCGACGTCGCCGCGCTCGGCGAACGGGTCGAGCGCCCGCCGGCGCTGCTGCGCGGGCTGATGCGCCGGGAACGGCCGACCGCGCGCTCGGCCGCCCCGGTCGCCGGCGGGCGTACCCTCGCCGACGAGCTGGCGGCCCTGGCCGGGCCCGAGCGCCACAACCTGGTGGTCGACCTGGTGCGCGAGCAGGCGGCGAGCGTGCTCGGGCACGGCAGCCGCGCGGCGGTGGCCCCCGGCCGGGCGTTCAGCCAGATCGGCTTCGACTCGTTGACGGCCGTCGAGCTGCGCAACCGGTTGACCACGGCCACCGGCCTGCGTCTGCCGGCCACGCTGATCTTCGACTACCCGGACCCGAACGAGCTGGCCACGTTCCTGGTGTCCCAGCTGGCGCCGGACACCGGCCCGGCGGTGCCGCCGGTCCTCACGGACCTGGAGAACCTGGAGCGCTCGCTGACCGAGGCCAGCGTCGAGGCGGAGCTGCACGACCAGATCGGGTCCCGGCTGGAGGTGCTGATCGCCAAGTGGCGCACGATGCGCGCCGGTTCGGGCGGCGATCCCGACCTCGACCTCGAACTGGCCAGCGACGACGACCTCTTCGACCTCATCGACTCCGAACTCGGTCTCTGATGGCCGTCCGGCTGCCCCCACGGCGCGAGCCGTCCCCGTCGACACCGTGTCCGACCGACTCACCGAGGAACCGATACCGATGCTGATGACCGACGTCCTGATCGTGGGCTACGGCCCCGTCGGTGAGATGCTCACGATCCTGCTGGCGCAGCGGGGACTCACCGTCACGGCGGTCGAGCGGTGGGCCACCCCGTACAACTTCCCGCGAGCCGTGTCGTACGACGGGGAGGCGAGCCGCATCCTGGCCGCCGCCGGCGTCGCCGACCGGCTCGGCCCCGTGGTGGAGTCGTCGGGCGAGTACACCTTCAAGAACGGCTTCGGCCGGACCCTGCTGCACGTCAAGGTGACCGGCGACGGCCCGATGGGCTGGCCCGACTCGGTCTCCTTCTACCAGCCCGGCCTGGAGGCGCTGCTCGCCGAGCGGGGGACGGAACTGCCGGGCGTCACGGTGCTGCGCCCGTACCAGGTGACCGGCCTGGCGGAGCGCGACGACCGGGTCGAGGTCACCATCGCCGGGCCGCAGGGCGAGGAGGTCCACGCGGCCCGCTGGGTCGTCGGCTGCGACGGGGCGAACAGCTTCGTCCGGGAGCACCTGGGCAGCGGCGTCACCGACCTCGACTTCACGTACGACTGGCTGGTCTGCGACGTGGTGCCGCACGAGGCCCGCGAGTTCAAGCCGAACAACCTGCAGGTCTGCGACCCGGCGCGCCCCCGCACGGCCGTGTCCGCCGGCCCGGGGCACCGGCGGTGGGAGTTCATGCGGGTGCCGGGGGAGAGCCGGGAGGAGTTCGAGAGCCTCGAGAGCGTGTGGCGGCTGCTCGGCCTCTTCGACATCACCCCCGACAACGCCACCCTGGAGCGGTACGGCGTCTACACCACCCAGGCCTGCTCGGCCGACCGCTGGCGCTCGGGCCGCATCCTCATCGCCGGCGACGCGGCGCACGTGATGCCGCCGTTCATGGGGCAGGGGATGAGCTCCGGCTTCCGGGACGCCCTCAACCTCGCCTGGAAGCTCGACCTGGTGCACCGCGGCCTCGCCGACGAGGCCCTGCTGGACACCTACCAGGAGGAGCGCTGCGCGCACGTGCAGCACGCCATCCGGATGTCCATGGACTCGGGCACGGTGATCTGCGAGACCGACCGTACCGCCGCGGCCGGCCGGGACGCCGCGATGCTCGCGGAGCTGCGTCGGCGTACCGCCCGCCCGCGCACCCGTTCCCTGCTGGAGCCCCTGGCCGGCGGGGTCCTGCACGCCCGCGCCGACGGCGCCGGCGTGCCGATGCCGCAGGGCCGCGTCGAGGTCGACGGCCGCGCCGGGCTCTTCGACGAGATCGTCGGCACCGGCTTCGTCCTGCTCTGCGCCGAGGAGCCCGACGGGCTGCTCGACGCGGACGCCCGGGCCTTCCTGGACTCGCTCGACGCCCGGGTCGTCCGGGTCGTCCCCGCCGGCGCTCCCGCCCCCGCACCCGGCGCCGTGCCGACCGCCTTCGACCTCGACGACGTGTACCTGCCCCTCCTCAAGCGCTACGACGCCGTGGCGGTGCTCGTCCGGCCCGACTTCTACGTCTTCGGCACGGCCACTGACCCGGCCGGTGTGCCCGCGCTCGTCGAGGACCTGCGCCAGCAGGTCCGGCGCGGCTGATCGGCATCCACCCACCGGAAGGAACCCACATGTTCGAGAACCTGAAGATCGCCGGCCGGGCGATCCGCACGGTCTTCACCGCCGACCCCATCACCCGGGTCCGGCGCTTCTACGAGATCCAGTCGCCCGACGTGGAGTTCGCGGCCCGCCGTACCCACTACATGAACGTCGGCTACTGGGAGGACGGGGTCACCGACCTCGACACGGCCGCCGAGGCGCTGGCCGACAAGCTGGCCGACGCCGCCGGCCTCAAGCCCGACGACACCGTCCTCGACGTCGGCTTCGGCTACGCCGACCAGGACTTCAAGTGGCTGCGCGAGCGCCGGGTCGCCAAGGTGTACGGGCTGAACATCACCCCGCACCACGTCGAGGCCGCCCAGCGGCGGGCGCAGGAGGAGGGCCTCGCGGACCGGACCGACTTCCGGCTGGGCAGCGCCACCGAACTGCCCTTCGAGGACAACACCTTCGACCGGGTCGTGGCCTTGGAGTCCGCCTTCCACTTCTACCCGCGCAGCGCGTTCTTCGCCGAGGCGCTGCGGGTGCTCCGCCCCGGTGGCGTGCTGGCCACGGCCGACATCATCCCGGTCAGCGGGGACGTCGTCCGCGCGGCCATCCAGTCCGGCCCGCTGAGCTTCGTCAAGTTCAGCATCCCGAAGGAGAACTGGCACGACCGGGACACGTACCGGCAGGAGCTGGTCGAGGCGGGCTTCGCCAACCCGGAGGTGCACTCGATCAAGGACCGCACGTGGGAGGGCTGGCGCGCGTACATGGCCGACCGGACCAACGACCCGGAGTTCCGTGCCGCCGTCAAGCCCGCCGTACGCAAGAGCATGGCGGCGCACTGGAAGAACCAGGACCTCATGAAGCGCGAGATGGCGCAGCTCGACTACGTGATCGCGGTCGGCCACAAGCGGTGACGCCGCGCACCGACGAGGGGCCCGCCGACCGGTCGTGACACCGGTGGACGGGCCCCTCGTCCGGTCAGGTCAGATCGCCGGCGCCGCGTTCAGGGCCGTCGAGATGGCCCGCAGGACCGCCGACTGGTGCTCCGCCAGGAAGAAGTGCCCGCCCGGGTAGACCTTGAGGTCGAACGCCCCGGTGGTGTGGGTCGACCAGGCCCGGGCCTCCTCGACCGTCGTCTTCGGGTCGTCGTCGCCCGTGAAGACGGTGATCGGGCAGCTCAGCGGCGGGCCCGGCCGGTAGGCGTAGGTCTCCGCGGCCCGGTAGTCGCTGCGGATCGCCGGCAGCGCGGCCCGCAGCATCTCCGGGTCACCGAGGACGGCGGAGTTGGTGCCGCTCAGCTTCCGGACGTCGGCCAGCAGGCCCTCGTCGTCGAGCAGGTGCACCGTCTCGTCCCGGGCCTGGGACGGCGCCCGGCGCCCGGACGCGAACAGGTGCGCCGCCGTGCCGCCGTCCTGCTCGATGAGCCGGGCGAGTTCGAAGCCGACGCTGGCCCCCATGCTGTGCCCGAAGATGGCCAACGGCTCGTCCATCCAGGGCCGCAGCACGGTGAAGACCTCCCGCGCGAGCTGCTGGATGTCGCCGATGCACTTCTCGTGGCGGCGGTCCTGCCGACCCGGGTACTGGATCGACAGCACCTCCACGGCGGGGGAGAGGCTGCGGGAGACGGGGAAGTAGAAACTGGCCGACCCGCCGGCGTGGGGCAGGCACACGAGCCTCCTCGCGCCACCCGGGGCCGGGTGGAAGCGTCGCACCCACAGGCCGTTGTCGGTATCTGGCGTGGTCATCCCTTGGCGGTCCTTCCGGCGGCTGCGGTTCCCGACCGGGACGACGTGGACCCGGTCGAGGCGACGCTAGTGCGACGGGTCGGGGCCGGACACCCCTAGCTGGCCGGTTGCCTGGTTAGGGGTTGTCCGCGCTCGCGCGTACCCAATAACTTCTCCCCGCAGATAGGGATCCTCGTGGCTCTCGGCCGAGCGAGCCGAACGACAGATACAGGTGTCGCCTGAGACTTCTGCGCATTCGTACCGTCGCTTACGTCGAGTCTCCGCCGTGCATCGCGATGGGCTGGGTTGATGGACACCGAAGACAAGCTCCGGGAGTACCTGAAGAGAGTCACCGCCGACCTGCGGCGGACCCGGCAACGGCTCCGTGACGTCGAGGCCGAGGCGCAGCAGCCGATCGCGATCGTCGGCACGGGCTGCCGGTTCCCGGGCGGGGTGCGTACGGCCGAGGAGCTGTGGGACCTCGTGGCGGCCGGCGGCGACGCCATCGCCTCCTTCCCGACCGACCGCGGCTGGGACCTGGAGTCGCTCTACGATCCCGAGCGGTCGCGGCCGGGCACGTCCTCGGTCCGCGAGGGCGGCTTCGTGCCCGACGCCGCCGAGTTCGACCCCCGGCTGTTCGGGGTCTCGCCGCGCGAGGCCCTCGCGATGGACCCGCAGCAGCGGCTGCTGCTGGAGACCTCGTGGGAGGCCGTGGAGTCGGCGGGCATCGACCCCACCAGCCTGAGGGGCGCCCGGGTCGGGGTCTTCGCCGGCATGACGCACAGCGGGTACGCCCACCCGCCGGAGACGCCGCCGGCCGGGGTGGAGGACTACCTGGGTCTCGGCAACGCCGGCAGCATCGCCTCGGGTCGGGTGGCGTACTCGTTCGGTTTCGAGGGGCCGGCGGTGACGGTGGACACGGCGTGTTCGTCGTCGTTGGTGGCGTTGCACCTGGCGGTGCAGGCGCTGCGCTCCGGCGAGTGCGACCTCGCCCTGGCCGGCGGCGTGACGGTGATGCCCACCCCGGCGGTGTTCGTCGACTTCACCCGCCAGGGCAACCTGTCGCCGGTGGCCCGCTGCCGGGCGTTCGCCGACGCCGCCGACGGCACGGCGCTCGCCGAGGGCGTGGGCGTGCTGCTGGTGCAGCGGTTGTCGGACGCGCGGCGCGATGGGCGGCGGGTGCTGGCGGTGGTGCGTGGCACGGCGGTGAACCAGGATGGTGCGTCGAACGGGTTGACGGCGCCGAATGGTCCGTCGCAGCAGCGGGTGATTCGGCAGGCTCTTGCGGGTGCGGGTCTGTCGGCGGTCGACGTGGATGTGGTGGAGGCGCACGGTACGGGTACGACGTTGGGTGATCCGATCGAGGCGCAGGCTCTGTTGGCGACGTACGGGCAGGGTCGGGATGTGCCGTTGTTGTTGGGGTCGGTGAAGTCGAACATCGGTCACACGCAGGCGGCTGCGGGGGTGGCGGGCATCATCAAGATGATCTTGGCGATGCGGCATGGTGTGGTGCCGGCGTCGTTGCATGTGGATGTGCCGTCGTCGCATGTGGACTGGTCGTCGGGTGCGGTGGAGTTGGTGACGGAGTCGCGCGCGTGGCCGGATGCGGGGCGTCCCCGTCGTGCGGGTGTGTCGTCGTTCGGCATCTCGGGGACGAACGCGCACGTGATCCTGGAACAGCCGGAGCCGGAGACCGCTCCCGAGGTCGAGGAGGAGCCGGCGGCGGGCCCCGTGGGGTTGCCGGTGCCGTGGGTGGTGTCGGGGCGCTCGGAGCGGGGTCTGGTGGGTCAGGCGGGGCGGTTGGCGTCGTTCGTGCGGGGCCGGTCCGATCTTGCGGTGTCGGATGTGTCGTGGTCGTTGGCGACGACGCGGGCGGCGTTGGAGCACCGGGCGGTGGTGTGGGGCTCGGACGTCGACGGGATGGTCGCCGGTCTGTCGGCGGTGGCCGAGGGCCGGGCGGCGGTGTCGGGTGTGGTGTCGGCGGGTCGTCGGGCGGTGTTGTTCACGGGTCAGGGTTCGCAGCGCGCGGGCATGGGCCGGGAGTTGTACGAGGTGTTCCCGGTGTTCGCGTCGTCGTTCGACGAGGTGTGCGCGCGGTTTGACGGCTTGTTGCCGCGTGGGTTGCGGGAGGTGGTGTTCGCGGAGGCGGGTTCTGACGAGGCCGCTCTGGTGGACCAGACCGTCTTCGCGCAGGCCAGTCTCTTCGCGGTGGAGGTGGCGTTGTGGGAGTTGTTGTCGTCGTGGGGTGTGCGGGCGGACTTCCTGGCGGGTCATTCGATCGGTGAGGTGACTGCGGCGTACGTGTCGGGGATGTTGTCGCTGTCTGATGCGTGTGTGTTGGTGGCGGCGCGGGGTCGTTTGATGCAGGCGTTGCCGTCGGGTGGGGTGATGGCGGCGGTCGGTGCGTCCGAGGCCGACGTGCGGGAGGTCATCGACGCTGCGGGTGCGGGCGTGGATGTGGCGGCGGTGAACGGTCCGGCGTCGGTGGTGGTGTCGGGTGCCGCCGATGAGGTGGCGTTGGTGGTGGCGGGTGCTCGTGAGCGGGGTTGGCGGGTCAAGGAGTTGTCGGTCAGTCACGCGTTCCACTCGCGGTTGATGGATCCGATGTTGGCCGAGTTCGCGTCGGTGGTGGCGGGGCTGTCGTGGCAGCCGCCCAGGGTGCCGGTCGTGTCGAACGTGACCGGCGCGGTCGCGGACGCGGGGGAGATCACCGACCCGGGTTACTGGGTGCGGCACGTGCGGCAGCCGGTGCGGTTCGCCGACGCGGTGCGCACCCTCCACGAGCAGGACGTGACGCAGTTCCTGGAGTTGGGCCCCGACGCCGTGCTCACCGCGATGGCGCAGGACTGCGTCGAGGCGACCGGCGAGGTCCGGTTCACCGCCGCGCTGCGCGCCGGCCACCCCGAGGCGGACACGCTGCGTGCCGCCCTGGCCGAGTGGTACGTCACCGGCGGCCACGTCGACTGGACCGGGTACCTCACCGCTGCCGGGGCCCGGCCCCGCACGGTCGACCTGCCCACGTACGCCTTCGACCACCAGCGCTACTGGCTCAACGTCACCGCCGGCGGGGTGGGAGCACCCGGGCTGGGCGTCCGCCCCGTCGACCACGCGCTGCTCGGCGCCGCCGTCCGCGTGGCCGACGACGACGTACGGATCTTCGGCACCGAACTCTCCGCGCGGACGCACCCGTGGCTCGCCGAGCACGTCGTCTGGGACTCGGTCGTGGTGCCCGGCGCCGCCCTCGTCGAGATGGTCCTGCACGCGGGCGCGCAGGTCGGCTGCGACGCCCTCGACGAGCTGACCCTGGAGGCGCCCCTGGTGCTCGCCGAGCAGGGCGCCCGGGCGGTGCAGGTGAAGCTGGGCACGGCGGACGAGGAGGGCCGCCGGCCGGTCACCATCCACTCCCGGACCGCCGCCGACCCGGAAGGGGAGTGGGACCGCCACGCCGCGGGCGTCCTCGCACCCGCCGGAGCGCAGCCCGCCGGCCCCGAACCGTCGCCCTGGCCGCCCAGCGCCGCCGCCGCCGTCGGGGTCGACGGGATCTACACCGAGCTGTCCCGCCTGGGCGTCGAGTACGGTCCGCTCTTCCGCGGGCTGCGTGCCGTCTGGCGTAGCGACGACGAGGTCTGCGCCGAGGTGGCGGTGCCCGACGGCACCGAGGTCACCGGCTTCGGCATCCACCCGGCGCTGCTGGACGCGGCGCTGCACGTGGTCGGCCTGCTCGACTCCGACGGGGAGGACTCCGGCGTACGCCTGCCCTTCGCCTGGACCGGCGTCACCCTCGCGGCCGTCGGCGCCACCGCCCTGCGGGTACGCGCCCGACGCAGCGGCGGCGGGGTCGCCCTGACCCTGACCGACCCGGCCGGCGCCCCCGTCGCCCGCATCGCCTCCCTGGTCTCCCGCCCGGTCACCGCCGACCAGGTACGCGGCACCGACGCGGACGTCGACTCGCTGTACGACGTCACCTGGCAGAGCGTGACGCCGGGCACCCCGGCGACCGTCCGGGTGGTGCTCCTCGGCGACGCGCCGTCCGACCTGTCCGAGATCGCCAGGTACGGGCTCACCGAGCTGGCCGAGGCGGTCGACGCCGGCCGGCTCGACCCGGAGCTGGTGCTGCTCGCCGCGTACACCGACGACGAGCGCGCCCCGGTCCCCGCCGCGACGCGGAGCCGGCTCGCCGCCGTGCTGACCGCCGTGCAGGGCTGGCTCGCCGACGACCGGCTGGCGCAGCGGCGGCTGGTCGTGCTGACCCGCGGGGCCGTACCCGCCGGCGACGCCAACCGCGCGACCGACCTGCCCGGCGCCGCGGTGTGGGGCCTGCTGCGCTCCGCCCAGGCCGAGCACCCCGACCGCCTCGTGCTCATCGACCTCGACGACGCGCGGCGACCGGAGCCCGGCACGGTGGACCTGGTGGCCCGCGCGGCCGCCACCGGCGAACCCCAGCTGGCGGTGCGGGACGAGCGGGTGCTGGCACCCCGGCTCACACCCGCCGTCCTCGACCCGGCGCCGGGCACCGAACTCGACCCCGACGGGACGGTCCTCGTCACCGGGGCCACCGGCGCCCTCGGCGGCCTGCTGGCCCGGCACCTGGTCGCCGCGCACAAGGTGCGCCACCTGCTGCTGGTCAGCCGGCGGGGACCGGAAGCCCCCGGCGCGGCGGAGCTGCTGACGGAACTGGCCGAGTTGGGCGCGCAGGCCCGGCTGGTGGCCGGCGACGTCGCCGACCGCGACTCCCTCGCCGCCCTGCTGGCCGGCGTCCCCGCCGCGCACCCGCTCACCGGAGTGGTCCACGCCGCCGGCGTCCTCGACGACGCGGTGATCTCGGCGCTGACCCCCGGACGGGTGGCCGCCGTGCTCTCCGCCAAGGCCGAGGCCGCCTGGCACCTGCACGAGCTGACGCGGGGGCACGACCTGCGGATGTTCGCGCTCTTCTCGTCGGTCGCCGGTGTCCTCGGCGGCCCCGGGCAGGGCAACTACGCCGCCGCGAACGCGTTCCTGGACGGCCTCGCCCACCACCGGCGCGCCTCGGGCCTCGCCGCCATCTCCCTGGCCTGGGGGCTCTGGGCCGCCGACAGCGCGATGACGGGCGGCCTCGACGCCGCCCAGCGGCAACGGATGAGCCGCAACGGCCTCGTCCCGCTCGACACCGACCTGGCGCTGCGCCTCTTCGACGCCAGCCTGCGCAGCGGACGCCCCCACCTGGTGCCGGCGCTGCTCGACCCCGCCGCGCTGCGCCGCCAGGCCGACGCCGGTCAGCTCCCGGCCCCGCTGCGCGGCCTGGTCCGGGCCCGGCGGCGCGTCGTCGAGGGGAGCGGCGACGGCGGGGCGTCCTTCGCGCAACGCCTGGCCGCCACGCCCGAGGCCGAGCGCGGCCGGCTGGTGGAGGACCTGGTCAAGGCGCAGGTCATCGAGGTGCTTGGCTACCCGCCGGCCACCGTCGTGCCGTCGGGGCAGACGTTCACCGGCCTCGGCTTCGACTCGCTGACGGCGGTGGAGCTGCGCAACCGGCTGACCGCCCTGACCGGGATCCGGCTGCCGGCGAGCCTGATCTTCGACTGCCCCACGCCCGCCGCCCTCGCCGACTTCCTGCTGGTCGACGCCGCCCCGTCGGCGCCCGAAGCGGGCCTGCTGGCCGAGCTGGACCGGCTGGAGGCCGCGTTCGCCGCCGCCGGGCCGGAGGAGCTGGAACGACTGGCCGGCGACGACGAGACGCGCACCGCCGTGGCGGTCCGCCTCCGGGCGCTGGTCACCAGGTGGAGCGACGTCACCGACCGCCCGGCCGACGTCAGCCAGGCCCTCGACGACGCCTCGGACGACGAACTGTTCGACTTCATCGACCAGAAGTTCGGCCGATCCTGACCACGAGTCCGCCGCTTGCCCCTTAGCGACAGGTGATCAACCCGATGGCGAACGAAGCCAAGCTCCGCGAGTACCTCAAGCGCGTCACCGCTGACCTGCACGAGACCAGCGAACGCCTGAGGGCCGTCGACGAGCAGAACCACGAGCCGATCGCGATCGTGGGGATGGGTTGCCGCTACCCGGGCGGGGTGCGGACCCCCGAGGCGCTGTGGCGGCTGGTCGAGTCCGGCGTGGACGCCGTCACGCCGTTCCCGGCGGACCGGGGCTGGGACGTGGAGAACCTCTACGACCCCGACCCGGACGCGCACGGCAAGTCGTACACCCGCGAGGGTGGCTTCCTGCACGACGCCGGCGAGTTCGACGGCGGGTTCTTCGGCATCTCCCCACGCGAGGCGCTGGCCATGGACCCGCAGCAGCGCCTGCTGCTGGAGGTCGCCTGGGAGGCGGTCGAGCGGGCCGGCATCGCCGCCGACTCGCTCAAGGGCAGCCGCACCGGCGTCTTCACCGGCGTGATGTACCACGACTACGTCTCCCGCCTCAACGGCGTACCGGAGGAGGTCGAGGCGTTCGTCGGCACCGGCAACCACGGCAGCGTCGTCTCCGGCCGGATCGCGTACACCTTCGGGTTCGAGGGGCCGGCCGTCACCGTCGACACCGCCTGCTCGTCCTCGCTGGTGGCGATGCACCTCGCCGTGCAGGCGCTGCGCTCCGGCGAGTGCACGCTCGCGCTGGCCGGCGGCGTCACCGTCATGTCCAGCCCCGACACGTTCATCGGCTTCAGCCGCCAGCGCGGCCTGGCCCCGGACGGGCGGTGCAAGTCCTTCGCCGCCACCGCCGACGGCACCGGCTGGAGCGAGGGCGCCGGCCTGCTGCTGCTGGAACGGCTCTCCGACGCCCAGCGCAACGGCCACCCGGTGCTCGCCGTGGTGCGCGGCACCGCCGTCAACCAGGACGGCGCCTCGAACGGCCTCACCGCGCCGCACGGCCCGTCGCAGCAGCGGGTGATCCGCCAGGCCCTCGCGAACGCCCGGCTCTCCGCGGCCGACGTGGACGCGGTGGAGGCCCACGGCACCGGCACCCGCCTCGGCGACCCCATCGAGGCGCAGGCGCTGCTCGCCACCTACGGCCGCGAGCGGGGCGACGACCAGCCCCTGTGGCTCGGATCGATCAAGTCCAACCTCGGGCACACCCAGGCCGCGGCCGGCGTCGCCGGTGTGATCAAGATGGTCATGGCGATGCGCCACGGCGTCCTGCCGCGGACCCTGCACGTCGACGAGCCGTCCCCGCACGTCGACTGGTCGGTCGGCGCGGTCAGCCTGCTCCGCGAGCCGCGTCCGTGGCCGCGCGGGTCACGTCCCCCGCGCGCCGGCATCTCCTCCTTCGGCGTCAGCGGCACCAACGCCCACGTCATCGTCGAGGCCGCCACGCCCGCGCCGCAGCCGGCCGCCGACGCCGTCACCGGGCCCGCCCCGCTGCCGTGGGTCGTCTCCGCGCGCAGCGCGGCCGCGCTCGGCGCCCAGGCCGACCGGCTGCGCGCCTGGCTCGCCGAGCACCCCGACGTCGCGCCGGCCGCGGTCGGCCGGGCCCTGGCCGCCGGTCGGTCGGTCCTGGAACACCGGGCGGTGCTGCTCGGGGCCGACCGGGACGAGCTGGTCGCCGGGCTCACCGCGCTCGCCGACGGCGTTCCGGCGGCGTCCGTACGGCGCGGGGTCGCCAGCCCCACCCGGGTCGCCGTGCTCTGCACCGGGCAGGGCGCCCAGCGCGTCGGCATGGGCCGACAGCTGTACGTCGCGTTCCCGGTCTTCGCCGAGGCGTTCGACGCCGCCTGCGCGGCACTGGACGAGCACCTCGACCGTCCCCTGCGCGGCGTGCTCGACGGCCCCGCCGACGTGCTCGACCGCACCGGCTACGCCCAGGCGGCGCTGTTCGCCGTCGAGGTGGCGGCCTACCGGCTCGTCGAGTCCTGGGGCGTCGTGCCGGACTTCGTGACCGGGCACTCGGTCGGCGAGGTGGCCGCCGCGCACATCGCCGGCGTGCTGTCGCTGCCGGACGCCGCCCGCCTGGTCGCGGCCCGCGGCACCCTGATGCAGGCGCTGCCCACCGGCGGCGCGATGGTGTCGATCCGCGCCACCGAGGCGGAGGTGCGCCAGCACCTGGAAACCGCCGGTGACGCGGCCGGCGCCGGGCTGGCCGCCGTCAACGGCCCGGAGTCCGTCGTCGTCTCCGGCGACGAGGACTCCGTGCTGGCGGTCGCCGGACACTTCGCGGCCCTCGGCCGCGACACCAAACGGCTGCGGGTCAGCCACGCCTTCCACTCCGCCCGGATGGACCCGATGCGCGACGCGTTCGGCGCCGTGCTCGGGCAGTTGACCTTCGCCGCGCCCCGGATCCCCATGGTCTCCACCGTCACCGGCGCGGTGCTCGACCCCGAGGAGGTGCGCTCCCCGGCGTACTGGCTGCGCAACGTGCGCGACACGGTCCGCTTCGACGCCGCCGTGACCACCCTGCGCGAGCTGGGGGTGGGCGCGTTCGTCGAGGTCGGACCGGGCGGGGTGCTCTCCGCGCTCACCCAGGAGATCGTCGGCGCGGACCAGGCGGTCTGCGCCCCGATGCTGCGCGCCGAGCAGGACGAGGCGGCCACCGCGCTGGCCGCCGCGGCCACCGTCTGGGCCCGGGGCGTGCCGGTGAACTGGGCGGCCCTCTTCGCCGGCCCGCCCGCGCCGCTGGACCTGCCCACGTACGCGTTCCAGCGCCAGCGCTACTGGCTGCTGCCCCTGCCGCAGCCCGCCGACGTCACCGCCGCCGGGCTGACCCCGACCGGTCACCCGCTGCTCGGCGCGGTGTTCCGCTCGGCCGACGGCGACGAGGTGACGCTCACCGGCCGGCTGTCGGTGGAGAACCAGCCCTGGCTGGCCGAGCACGCCGTACGCGACGTGCTGCTCCTGCCCGGGACCGGGTTCGTGGAGCTGGCGCTGCGCGCCGGCGCGGAGGTCGGCGCCGAACGGCTCGCCGAGCTGACCCTCCAGGCGCCGCTGGTGCTGCCGGAGACCGGCGGCGTGGACGTGCAGGTCGCCGCCGAACGCACCGGCGGCGAAGCCTGGCAGCTCACGGTGCACGCCCGCCGGTCCGGCACCGACGACCTGTGGGTCCGGCACGCCACCGGCCTGCTCGCCCCGGCACCTGAGGACGGCGGGGCCACACTGGCGGACTGGCCGCCGACCGACGCCACCGCCCTGGACGTGTCGGAGCTGGCCGGTCGGGCCGCGCAGGCCGGGTTCTCCTACGGCCCGGCCTTCCAGGGGCTGCGCGCCGCGTGGCGGCTCGGTGCCGACGTGTACGCCGAGGTGGCGCTGCCCGAGCCGGCAGCCGACGAGGCCGGCGCGTACGGGCTGCACCCGGCGCTGCTCGACGCCGCCGTGCAGGCGGTCGGGCTCGGCATCGTCGACCCCGGCCAGGCCCGGATGCCGTTCGCCTGGTCGGACGTGACGCTGTCCGCCCACGGCGCGGACACGCTGCGGGTACGGCTGACCCCCACCGGCTCGGACACGGTGGCCATGCTGGTCGCGGACGCCGCCGGTCAGCCGGTCGCCCGGGTCGGCTCCCTGGTGCTGCGGCCCCTGCCGGCCGGGGAACTCACCTCCGGCGGGTCCGCGTGGCGTCGCTCGCTGTTCCGCCTCGACTGGCCCCGGCACGCCGGCGGCGTGGGCGCGCCCGACGGCACGACCTGGGCGGTGCTCGGCGACCGCCCCGCGCCGCTGCCGCCGGATGTGACCGCCGTCCGGCACACCGACCTCGACGCGCTGTGCGACGCCGGGGTGCCCGACGTCGTGCTGCTCCCGGTGGCCGGCGCCGCCTCGACCGAGCCCGGCCCGGTCCACGACCTGCTCGCCGAGGTCCTCGCCGTGCTCCAGGGCTGGCTCGCCGCCGAGCGGCACACCGGCGGGTCCCGGCTGGTGGTCCTGACCAGCGGCGCCGTCGCAGTGGACGACGACGCGGACGTCACCGACCTGGCCGGCGCCGCCGTGTGGGGCCTGCTCCGCTCCGCGCAGGCCGAGCATCCGGGCCGCTTCCTCGTCGTCGACGTCGACGACCGGGAGCGCTCCGCGTCCGCCCTCGCCGGCCTGCTGTCGGCCGACGAGCCGCAGGCGGCGGTACGCGACGGGGTGGTCCGGGTGCCCCGGCTCGTCGCCGCCCCGGAACCCGACGCACCGGCGCCGGCGCTCGATCCGGAGGGCACGGTCCTGGTCACCGGCGGCACCGGCGCCCTCGGCGCGCTGACCGCCCGCCACCTGGTCGCCCGGCACGGGGTCCGCCACCTGGTGCTGACCAGCCGGCGCGGGGCCGACGCGGACGGCGTCGCCGACCTGCTCGCCGACCTCGCCGACCTGGGCGCCACCGCGACGGTCGAGGCGTGCGACGCCGCCGACCGCGACGCCCTCGCCGCACTGCTCGACCGGATCGACCCGGCGCACCCGCTGACCGGCGTGGTGCACACCGCCGGTGTGCTGGCCGACCGCACCCTGACCTCGCTCACCGCCGGGTCCCTCGGCGACGTGCTGCGACCGAAGGTGGACGCCGCCGCGAACCTGCACGAGCTGACCGCCGGCGGAAACCTGGCGCTGTTCGTCACGTACTCCTCGGCGGCAGGTGTGACGGGCAGCCCCGGCCAGGCCAACTACGCCTCGGCCAACGCCTTCCTGGACGCGCTCGCCCACCGGCGGCGCGCCGCGGGCCTCGCGGCGCTCTCCCTGGCCTGGGGGCCGTGGGCCGAGTCGGGCGGCGGCATGACCGCCGGCCTCGACCGGGCCGACACCGACCGGCTGGCCCGCGCGGGCGTCCGCCCGATCCCCCGCGCGGACGGCCTCGCGCTCTTCGACGCCGCCCTGCTGACCGGCCTGCCCACGACGGTGCCGATGGTGCTGGACGGCCCGGCGCTGCGCTCCCAGGCCGAGGCGGGCACCCTGCCGTCGGTCCTGCGCGGCCTGGTCCGCGCGCCCCGGCGCCGCGCCGCGCGGTCCGGACCGGCGGAGACCGCCGCGCTGACCGAACGCCTCGCCGGGCTCGACCGCGAGGAGCGCGCCGCGGCCCTCCTGCGGCTCGTCCTCGACCAGGTCGCGACGGTCCTGGGGTACGCCGACGCCGCCGCCGTGGAGGCCGGCCGCCCGTTCACCGAGCTGGGCTTCGACTCGCTGACCGCCGTCGAACTGCGTAACCGGCTGGGCGCGGTGACCGGCCTGCGACTGCCGGCCACCCTGGTCTTCGACCACCCGACCCCGCTGGCCCTGGCCGAGCACCTGGACGCCGAGACGGGAACCGCCGCCGACGCGCTGCCGGCCCCGGTCGCCGCCGTCGCCGCACTCGACGAACCGATCGCGATCGTCGGCATGAGCTGCCGTTACCCCGGCGGCGTACGCTCCCCCGAGCAGTTGTGGGACCTCCTCGTCTCCGGTGGGGACGGCATCACCGGCTTCCCCGCCGACCGCGGCTGGGATGTCGACGACCTGTACGACCCGTCCGGCACGCGCCGGGGCAGCAGCTACGCCCGCGAGGGCGGCTTCCTGACCGACGCCGGCGACTTCGACGCCGACCTGTTCAAGATCTCGCCGCACGAGGCGCTGGCCATGGACCCGCAGCAGCGGCTGCTGCTGGAGACCGCGTGGGAGGCGCTCGAGGACGCCCGGATCGACCCGCTCGCGCTGCGGGGTCGCCCCGTCGGCGTGTTCGCCGGCATGATGTACCACCACCACGCCGCCGGGCTCGCCGACGTTCCGGAGACCCTCGACGGCTACCTCGGCGTCGGCACGGCCAGCAGCGTGCTGTCGGGTCGGGTGGCGTACTCGTTCGGTTTCGAAGGGCCGGCCGTGACGGTGGACACGGCGTGTTCGTCGTCGCTGGTGGCGTTGCACCTGGCGGTGCAGGCGCTGCGCTCCGGCGAGTGCGAGCTCGCGCTGGCCGGCGGCGTCACCGTGATGGCGACGCCCGAGACGTTCATCGACTTCTCCCGCCAGCGGGGCATGGCTCCCGACGGCCGGTGCAAGTCCTTCTCCGACGCGGCGGACGGCACCGGCTGGTCCGAGGGCGTGGGCGTGCTGCTGGTGCAGCGGTTGTCGGACGCGCGGCGCGACGGGCGGCGGATCCTGGCGGTCGTACGCGGCACGGCGGTGAACCAGGACGGTGCGTCGAACGGGTTGACGGCGCCGAACGGTCCGTCGCAGCAGCGGGTGATCCGGCAGGCCCTCGCGAACGCCAGGCTGGGCGCCGGGGACGTCGACGTGGTGGAGGCGCACGGCACGGGCACGACGTTGGGCGACCCGATCGAGGCACAGGCGCTGCTCGCCACGTACGGGCAGGACCGCGACGAGCCGTTCCTGTTGGGGTCGGTGAAGTCGAACATCGGGCACACGCAGGCCGCCGCGGGGGTGGCGGGCATCATCAAGATGATCTTGGCGATGCGGGCGGGTGTGGTGCCGGCGACGCTGCACGTGGATGCGCCGTCGTCGCACGTGGACTGGTCGTCGGGTGCGGTGGAACTGGTGACCGAGTCGCGTGAGTGGCCGGGGGTGGGGCGTCCCCGTCGCGCGGGCGTCTCCTCGTTCGGCATCTCCGGGACGAACGCGCACGTGATCATCGAGCAGCCGGAGCCCGACGCTGATGTTGTCGTCGTGGCGGGGCCGGAGTCTGTCCGGGCATCGTCTGGGGACGCGGTCGTGGCGGTGCCGGTGCCGTGGGTGGTGTCGGGGCGCTCGGAGCGGGGTCTGGCGGGTCAGGCGGCCCGGTTGGCGTCGTTCGTGCGGGACCGGACCGTGTCGCCGGTGGATGTGTCGTGGTCGTTGGCGACGACGCGGGCGGCGTTGGAGCACCGGGCGGTGGTGTGGGGCTCGGACGTCGACGAGCTGGTAGTTGGCTTGTCGGCGGTGGCCGAGGGCCGGGCGGCGGTGTCGGGTGTGGTGTCGGCGGGTCGTCGGGCGGTGTTGTTCACGGGTCAGGGTTCGCAGCGCGCGGGCATGGGCCGGGAGTTGTACGAGGCGTTCCCGGTGTTCGCGGCGTCTTTCGACGAGGTGTGCGCGGAGATCGATCCGCACCTGCCGCGTGGGTTGCGGGAGGTGGTGTTCGCGGAGGCGGGTTCTGCCGATGCCGTTCTGGTGGATCAGACCGTCTTCGCGCAGGCGGGGTTGTTCGCGGTGGAGGTGGCGTTGTGGGAGTTGTTGTCGTCGTGGGGTGTGCGGGCGGACTTCTTCGCGGGTCATTCGATCGGTGAGGTGACGGCGGCGTATGTGGCGGGGATGTTGTCGCTGGCTGATGCGTGCACTCTGGTGGCGGCGCGGGGTCGGTTGATGCAGGCGTTGCCGTCCGGTGGGGTGATGGCGGCGGTCGGTGCGTCCGAGGCGGCAGTGCGGGAGGTCATCGACGCTGCGGGTGCGGCGATCGACGTCGCGGCGGTGAACGGCCCGGCGTCGGTGGTGGTCTCCGGTGCCGTCGGCGACGTCGCCTCGGTGGTGGCCACCGCCCGCGAGCGGGGTTGGCGGGTCAAGGAACTGTCGGTCAGTCACGCGTTCCACTCGCGGTTGATGGACCCGATGCTGGACGAGTTCGCCTCGGTCGTGGCGGGCCTCGACTGGAAGTCGCCGAGGATCCCGGTCGTGTCGAACGTGACCGGCGCGGTCGCGGACGCGGGGGAGATCACCGACCCGGGTTACTGGGTGCGGCACGTGCGGCAGCCGGTGCGGTTCGCCGACGGGGTGGCGGCGCTGCGGGCGCAGGGCGTGGACACCTTCCTGGAGGTGGGTCCCGACGCGACGTTGACGGCGATGGTGGCGGAGATCGTCGCGGATGCCGGGGTGCGGCGTGTCGCGGCGTCGCGGCGGGAGCAGTCGGAGGTCGGGGCGCTGACCGCCGCTCTGGGGCAGTTGTGGGTCGCGGGTGTGCCGGTGGACTGGTCGGCGTACCACGGTCAGGCCGGTGCCCGGCCGCGCGTGGTGGACCTGCCCACGTACGCCTTCGACCATCGACGTTACTGGATCAACGCGGCGACGCGCTCCTACCGTCCCCCGGTGGCCCGGCGCACCGCCGCCGACGAGGACTTCTGGCGCGCCATCGAGGCGGAGGACCTGACGACGCTCGCCGAGAGCCTGGCGGTCGACGCCGACGCCCCGCTCGCGGACGTGCTGCCGGCGCTGTCCACCTGGCGACGCCGCCGGGACGCCGAGGCCACCCTCGACTCCTGGCGCTACCGGGTGACCTGGCAGCCGCTCACGGAGGACCCCACCCGCGCCGAGGCGACCGAGTTCCTGCTCGTCGTACCCGCCGACGCCGACGCGACCGTCACGGGCTGGGCGGCCGCCCTCGCTGCGGCTGGCGGATGGATCGTCGAGGTCGACGCCGCGTGCGACCGCAAGCGGCTCGCCCACGACCTCGTCGCGGCGTCGACCGGCCACGACGGGGGCACCCTGCCCGTGCTCTCCCTCCTCGCGTTCGACGGCCGGCCGTACACCGGAGCCGATTCCGTGCCGACGGGTCTCGCCGGCACGGTCGCGCTCGCGCAGGCGCTCGGGGACGCCGGGATCACCGCCCGACTCTGGATCGCCACCCGCGGCGCGGTCTCCGTCGGCTCCCAGGACCGGCACGTCGACCCCGTGCAGGCGATGGCGTGGGGCTTCGGCAGCGTGCTGCGCGCCGAGCACCCGCACCGGTGGGGCGGGCTCGTCGACGTCCCCGAGCAGCCCGACCAGGGCGTCGTGCGGATGCTCCGGACGCTGATCGCCGGCACCACGGGCGAGGACGAGGTCGCCCTGCGCCGCAACGGCGTCCACGCCCGCCGGCTCGTCCGGGCGGCGTACGGGGACACCGGTCCCCGCGGCTCCTGGACGCCGCGCGGCACGGTGCTGGTCACCGGTGGCACCGGTGCGCTCGGCGGGCACGTCGCCCGTGCGTTGGCGGCCGAAGGTGCCGAACACCTCCTGCTGGTCAGCCGGCGGGGCGGCGAGGCGCCGGGCGCCGCTGCCCTCGCCGAGGAACTCGCCGGGCTCGGCAGCCGGGTCACCCTCGCGTCCTGCGACGTGGCCGACCGGGCCGCGCTCGCGGCGCTGCTCGACTCGATCCCCACCGAGCTTCCGCTGAGCGCGGTCGTGCACACCGCTGCCGCCCTCGACGACAACGTCGTCGATGCCGTGAGCGTCGACCAGTTGGCCACCGCCCTGCGGGCGAAGGTGGACGCCGCGCGCAACCTCGACGAGCTGACCCGGGGCCTGGACCTCTCCGCGTTCGTGCTCTTCTCCTCGCTCGCCGGTCTCATGGGCGCCGTCGGCCAGGCCACGTACGCGCCGGGCAACGCCTTCCTCGACGCGCTGGCGCGGCGCCGTCGCGCGGAGGGGCTGCCGGCGACCTCGCTCGCCTGGGGTCTGTGGGCCGACGGCGGGGTGAGCGCCGGTGAGTTCGAGCAGCGACTGAGCCGCACCGGGTTCGGCGCGATGGCGCCGGAGACGGCCGTACGCGCCCTCACGCGGGCGCTGGACCGCGACGAGACGTACCTTGTGGTGGCCGACATCGACTGGGCACGCGTGGCCGCCGCCGGCGGCCGGCGCCCCCACCCGCTGGTCCGTGACCTCCTGGCCGAGGCCGGCGCGGCGGGAACCGCCGACGCCCCCGTGCCGGCGGCCGACCTGCGCCTCCGCCTGGCGGGAATGTCCGGTACGGAGCAGCTGCGCGCTCTCGGCGAACTCGTGCGTGCCGAGGTCGCGGCCGTGCTGGGCCACGACTCCGCCGAGCGGGTGGCACCGGACCGGGCCTTCCAGGACCTCGGCTTCACGTCGCTGGCGGCGGTCGAGCTGCGCAACCGGCTCGACGCCGCGACCGGCCTCGCGTTGCCGACCACGCTCGCCTTCGACTACCCGAACTCGGCGGCCCTGGCCGGGCACATCCACGCCGAGTTGCTCGGCGGGCAGGCCCTTCCCGTCCCCGCCGCCGTCACCGGCACCGT
Organism: Micromonospora sp. CPCC 205546; assembly: GCF_036902715.1. Classification (NCBI taxonomy): domain Bacteria; kingdom Bacillati; phylum Actinomycetota; class Actinomycetes; order Micromonosporales; family Micromonosporaceae; genus Micromonospora; species Micromonospora sp. CPCC 205546. The sequence continues at coordinate 857 of NZ_JBAKHL010000069.1, read as the reverse complement.
CGTGGGCGACGACCCGATCGTCATCGTCGGCATGGGCTGCCGTTTCCCCGCCGGCGCCGAGTCCCCGGAGGGGCTCTGGGAGCTGCTGACGGCCGGCGTCGACGCGATGTCGGGCTTCCCGACCAACCGGCACTGGGACCTGGAGTCCCTGGCCGGAACCGACTCCTACGTCTCGCGGGGGGCGTTCCTGGCCGACGCGGGCGGCTTCGACGCAGAGTTCTTCGGCATCTCGCCGCGTGAGGCGCTGGCCATGGACCCGCAGCAGCGGCTGCTGCTGGAGGTCGCCTGGGAGTCGTTCGAGGACGCCCGGATCGAGCCCCTCGCGCTACGCGGCGGCCGGGTCGGGGTGTTCGCCGGCACGAACGGGCAGGACTACGAGACCGTCGTGCGTCAGGCCGGGGAGTCGCTCGCCGGGTTCGGCGCGACCGGCGCCTCGGCGAGCGTGTTGTCGGGTCGGGTGGCGTACTCGTTCGGTTTCGAGGGGCCGGCGGTGACGGTGGACACGGCGTGTTCGTCGTCGTTGGTGGCGTTGCACCTGGCGGTGCAGGCGCTGCGCTCCGGCGAGTGCGACCTCGCCCTGGCCGGCGGCGTCACCGTGATGGCCACCCCGGGCGCCTTCATCGAGTTCTCCCGCCAGGGCGGCCTGTCGGCGGACGGCCGCTGCAAGGCCTTCGCCGAGTCGGCGGACGGCACCGCGTGGGGCGAGGGCGTCGGGATGCTGGTGGTGCAGCGGTTGTCGGACGCGCGGCGCGAGGGGCGGCGGGTGCTGGCGGTGGTGCGTGGCACGGCGGTGAATCAGGATGGTGCGTCGAACGGGTTGACGGCGCCGAATGGTCCGTCGCAGCAGCGGGTGATTC